>NZ_JMCB01000019.1 GCF_000737315.1 Hyalangium minutum | reverse complement strand
GATGGGTGCGAACTGCCGGTTCAGCAGGAGATTCTTGGGGGTGATCGATTCACGCAGGAGCATCCGGTAGAAGCCACCGCCCGACGGGGTGAAGTCCGCGGCGGGAGGCAGCTCCAGGTTCTCCAGGTGGCGCCAGGGCACGGTGCCGTTGGGCAGCGGCGCTCCATCCGGATACGGCGTGCCATCGTGCCTCCGCATCAGGTCATCACCCGCGAACCGAGGCGTGGGCACGGCGCTGCGGGAGACCACGCTCAGGCGCACCTGGCGGATGTTGGCGGGGTGATCTCTCAGGCGGCGCTCAGCCATGACGTACGGATCCACGGCGCCAAAGCCAACGTTGAAGAACCAGCCATGGGGCAGGTTGGCCAAGTCAATCTGCTCCCAGTTCTCACCGAAGTGAGTGGGGCCCATCGGGCCGTTGACGCCCAGGATGAGCGGAGTCCGGTCGGGATCCTGGTTGTGGGTGTCCAGGATATAGGCCGCCTGAAGCTGCTCGATGCCTTCGGCCACCGGCACCGCGTCATTCTCGTCGATGACGCCGTCGCCCTGAGGGTTGCTGGCCGAGGGCATGTCCAAGCCCTGGTGCATCATGAGGTAGGGCTTGCGCTCGCCGGTGGTGGGATGGGTGAACATGGCCACGTAGAAGGCAGCGCGGTGGACCCTCAGCACGTGCGGCGGCTGCCGGCTGAAGCACGGATGCGCGAAGCCAGGCGTGTCCTGCTCGTGGAAAAGCCGGCCTGGGCGCTGGGTGGGACCGTCATCCGCGGCGGATACTGGGCTCTGGTCCAGCGGGATCTCCGTGGAGCCGGGCCCCACGTAGTCACCCACGGTGACGAACACGTGCGGCGGGTTCTCGTCCACCGCCGGGTCCGGGAAGCCCGGGTCGCGCTCGCAGATGACGAGCAGGATCTGCCCTCGGCGCAGCTCCTGGCCGGGCTTGAGGGGCTCACTGGCCCGCAGGGTGATGAGGTGGGACGCCACGGACTGCGCCCGGCGGCGGAACAGCTCGTCACGGAAGTGGACCGCGAAGGCATCCGGGAAGCCCGGTGCCTGCTGATGGGTGGCCGCATCGTACGAGTCCCAGGACAGGATGGCCCGGTCCGGGTCGATGCCATAGCCCGCAGCGCGAAGGTGGCGCCCCATGAAGGCCAGGGCCTGGCGCGCGTTGGCCTGCACGCCCCGGCGGCTGGCGTGGGTCTGGTACTGCTCGGCCTGCGAGATGAACGTCATGCTGATGCCCGCCATCACCACCGCGCCGATGGCGGCACCCACCAGCAGCTCCAACAGCGTGAAGCCACGAGAGCGGAAGGACTTGCGCATGGCTCACAGCTCCAAGGCGGTGTTCGGGTCACCGGTGATCAACCCGACGTTGTAGCGGATGGCCCAGGTGTTCACCTGCACCATGCCCCCGCCGGGCGACGGGAAGCGCACCATGATGAGGATCCGCTTCTGATCCACCTGACCGAAGCGATCCGGGTTGGCCACGGGCAGCACGCGCCAGGCCACCTGGTAGAAGGAGCGGTCGCCCTCAGCGCTGAACATGGCGTCCGCCGCACCGAGCAGCGGGCGCTCCGTGGTCTGTGCGATCGCGTCCTCCAGCTTCACCAGCCCATCCGTGTTGTCCATGTCGGCGAAGCCGGAGTCGTCTTGGTGCAGGCCCGTCGGGACGCTGAGGATCGCGTGGTTGAAGGGAATGCGCTCGAAGGAGTCCGCCACGTCGCGAGCAATCTTGCTGGCGACGGTGCGCGAGCGAGCCAGGGAGTTCTGCTGACTGGCCAGCAGGTTCATGTCCATGATGCCGATGATTCCGATGGTGAAGACGGCGAGGGCAGCCATTGCCTCGATGAGGGTGCTGCCACGAGGTGAGACGCGCGAGGGGCTCATGGTTCCTCCTAGAAGATGACGGTGGCCCCGGCCGGTGCGGACACAGCCAGCAGCTTCGGCACGATGTCCGCTTCTGCTTGGGTGTTGGGCGCGAAGGCGATGACGGCGCCAGAGCGTGCGCTGCCCGTCACCACCTCCAGCGTGCCGTCGGGGTTGAAGCGCAGCGCGCCGTAGGGCTCGCTGCCGCTGGGGTTGATGCAGAAGTTGCAGCCGGCCAGCAGGTCCGCTGTGGGCCGGTCTACGTCCGTTGCCGTGGCCGCCGTGCTGAGCGCCAGGGCGCTGAACGGCGCGGGCAGAGGCCGCTGGATGCGCTGCGAGTCCAGATCCAGAAAGGCCAGTCCACCCGTATCCGGCCCCGTGCTGCCTCCTAGCACCAGGTGATCCGCCACGAGTGCGTGAGACTGCACCTGGGTGCCATCAGGCAGCGTGCGCGTGAATGCCAGCGCCTTGCCTGGCCCCTGCGTCAGGTCCAGTGACGCCCACTGGGCTGGGCTGAGCGCTGGCGAGTCCGGACGCTCGATCAGCTGGACACGGAGACGGCCATCCGCTGTCTGGTGGATGAAGAGGTAGTGCGGCGCACCCCGGCTCATGGCTCGCAGCTGGCCGCGGCTGATCAGCGCCGCCAGGTCGAACACGGCGGTGTTCATTCGGGCTCGGCCCAGCCCATACACGCCCGAGAGACCTGCCAGGGCGGCCAGGACGAGCACGATGACCACTGCGGTCATCACTTCAACGAGCGTAAAACCACGGCGACGCCAAGAGCGAGCAAGCAAGCGGGCACCTCCTGCCATGCCTCGCCTGTCGCAAACTCCGGGCCTGCACCTCGGCGGCGTAAATCAGCGGAACGACAATGTGTAGGAGTCACGCGCCCGTGCAGCCGTTAGCGGGCGGCGGTTCGCAAACTTTGCACTGCGCAAAGAGTGAACAGCGGGCTCAGGCGAGCGGTGCGCCCGCGTTGCCGTCGCTCTCGGAGGAAGACGAGGACGAGCGGGTGTTGCGCATGCGACGGAGGACGACATAGGCCACCGGTATGAGCGCCAGCAGCAGCTGCGGCACCAGCGAGACCGCATCCGGGTAGACGCCGAGCATGTCCACGGTGACGAAGGGGATGGGCGCCAGCGGCAGCAGGGCCACCTCCTGCAGCGCGTGCAGGCCCTTGCCCAGCAGCATCACCGCCGTCGCGAGCAGCACCACGGTGGACGCGTTGAAGAGCGTCTTCATCGGCAGCCGGTAGCCCACGCGGTTCACGAAGACGACCAGCACCACCATCGCCACGGCGCCCGCCAGCACGCCCCAGGCCACGCCCGTCGCCGAGTCCAGCGCCAGGCCCTGGAGGAACACCGCCGTCTCGAAGCTCTCACGCAGCACCGAGGTGAAGGCGATCATGAACAGGCCCAGCGTGCTCCCGCTGCCCAGCGCGCCCTGCATCTTCTGGCGCAGCTCGCCCATGAAGCGGCTCATGTTGGAGCGCGCGTTGAGCCACAGCGCCGCGTACACCAGCATGCCCACCGCCGCGAGTGCCGCGAAGCCCTCGAGCAGCTCCCGGTTGGCGCCCGCCAGCAGCCGCTGCCCAAAGAGGAAGGCCACCGTGCCCATCACCAGCGCGGACATCCAACCCGCGTGCACCACGCGCACCTGCTCCATCGCCTTCATCTTCTTCAGCGCCGCCAGCAGCGCCGCGACGATGATGGTGGCCTCGAAGCCCTCGCGCAGCAGGATGAGGAGGGTGAGCCACAGCACCGAAACCATGTCTGCCGACGTGCCGCTGCCCCGCCGCGCCTGGTCCAGCAGGCTCAGCAGCTCACGGCCCTCGTCCTGGAGCTGTGGGGTGCCCCGCTCGGCCGCGAGCCGCGCCGCGAGGAACCGCTTCTCCAGCTTCGCCACCAGCTCCGGGTTCCGGGCGCGCAGCTTCACCTCGACCGGTTCCATGCCGTTGAGGTACGCCTCCAGCAGCGCGTTGCGCGCCCCCATGCTGTCTCCCGAAGCGCCCTTGCGCAGCGCGTCCTCCACGTGCGTGCGAGCCGTCAGCAGCAGGCGCTCCTCGTTCTCGTCCGGCAGCTTGCGCCGCAGGCACGCGAGGTTCTTCTCCCCGTGCTCGGCGGCCATCTCCGGATCCGTGGCCGTGGCCAGCCGCTCCAGCGAGACGGTCGGCGGAGTGCCCTCGCACGGCGGCTGGCGCAGCGTGAAGAGGTAGAACGCGAGCGACCAGCGCTCCTCTTCCGAGAGCGTCGGGAAGCCCGGCATCGCCGTGCCCGGCACGCCGAAGCTGATGGTGTTGAAGGCCTTGTACGGCATCAGCCCGGCCATGACCTCCGCGTCGTGGAAGTTGGCGGGCTTCGGCTCCATCGTCGCGGCGATGGGCATGTCACCTTTGCCCTCGGGGCCATGGCAGGCGGCGCATGACACCTGGAAGAGCTGCTTCCCGCGCGCCAGATCCGGCGGGTGGCGCGGGCTGCGAGCCAGGCCTCCCGCGAGCACCAGGTTCTCCACCAGCGCGCCGCAGTCCCGGCTGACTCCCTCCGGATCCTTTCCGTGCTCCACCCGTGCCTGCACGTCGCGGAGCTTCGAGAGGAAGGGCGCCGCGCCAGGGCCGATCTCCTGCGCCGCCGTCACCGCCTCGGCGATGAAGCTGCGCTGCTCCGCCAGCTCGAACTCGGACTGAGACTCGACGGCGGCCGGATAATCCGCCTGCAGGTACTGGAGGATGCCCACCAGCCGGTGCCACGTGCGCCCTTCCGACGATGCACTTTCATCAGCGGCCTTCGCGGTGAAGGGCAGCGCGACAAGCAGGGATAGCAGGGCGAAGGCACGGGTGGTGTTCACCCCTGCTCTCTACCAAGTCAGATGGGGTACTTCAATTTTGAGAATCAAAGTCAAAATTACATTGAGCACTTCACCCACGGAACTTCTCTCAGAGGGAAGACAGTGTTCCCTGGAGTGGAGAGGTGGGTGTGTGGAGGTGTGAGCTAGGCGCTGCGCTGCCGCTCGTACGTGAGGAAGGCGTAGGGCAGGGCGTCGGGGGCTGAGGCGGGGTGCAGCTCCTGCTCGAGCAGCTTCCAAGTGGAGAGCTCCACCTCTGGGAAGCGTGTGTCGCCTGGGAAGTCGCGGTCGATGCGGGTGAGGTAGAGCCGGTCCAGCCGGTTCAGGGTCTGCGCGTAGAGCTCCGCGCCGCCGGCGATGAAGATCTCGTCATCCCCTGGGGCGAGCGCGAGTGCCTCGTCCACCGAGTGCGCCACCTTCACGCCCTCGGGCGCGTAGTCCCGCTGGCGAGTGATGACGATCATGGTGCGGCCCGGCAGCGGGCGGCCGATGGACTCGTACGTCTTGCGGCCCATGACGAGCGCGTGCCCCATCGTGAGCTTCTTGAAGCGCGCGAGGTCCGCGGGCAGGCGCCACGGCAGCTGGTTGTTGGCGCCAATCACCCGGTTGGACGCCATGGCGACGATGGCGGACAGCCTCATACGGCCACGGACGCCTTGATGGCGGGGTGCGGATCGTAGCCTTCAAGCGTGAAGTCCTCGTACTTGAAGGCGAACAGGTCCTTCACCTCGGGGTTGAGCTTCATCCGGGGCAGGGGACGAGGCTCTCGCGCCAGCTGCGTGCGGGCCTGCTCCACGTGGTTGAGGTAGAGGTGGGCGTCGCCGATGGTGTGGATGAACTCGTGCGGGACGAGCCCCGTGGTCTGCGCCACCATCATCGTCAGCAGCGAGTACGAGGCGATGTTGAAGGGCAGTCCGAGGAAGATGTCCGCGCTGCGTTGGTAGAGCTGGCAGGACAGGCGCCCGTCGGCCACATAGAACTGGAAGAGCACGTGGCAGGGCGGCAGCTTCATGGCGGGCAGGTCCGCCACGTTCCATGCGCTGACAAGGTGGCGCCGCGAGTCCGGGTTCTTGCGCAGTCCGTCTACCAGGATGCGCATCTGGTCGATGTGCTCGCCATTGGGCGCGGACCACGAGCGCCACTGGTGGCCGTACACGGGACCGAGCTTGCCTTCGGCGTCGGCCCACTCGTCCCAGATGGTGACGCCCTGGGCCTGGAGCGTGCGCACGCTCGTGTCGCCCTGAAGCATCCACAGCAGCTCGTGGATGATGGACTTCAGGTGGACCTTCTTCGTCGTCACCAGAGGGAAGCCCTGGGTGAGATCGAACCGCAGCTGGTGGCCGAAGAGGCTGAGGGTGCCGGTGCCGGTCCGGTCACTCTTCTTCGTGCCGTGGGCCAGGACGTGTTCGAGCAGCGCGAGGTAGGGTTTCATGAGAGGTTCGAGTTCATGAAGATCTACACGAAGACAGGGGACGCTGGGGAAACGGGATTGTTCGGCGGCGGCCGTGTTCCGAAAGACGACGAAAGGGTGGACGCGTACGGCGAGGTGGACGAGCTGAACGCGACCCTGGGCCTGGCGCGCAGCCTCTCCATGCCGGCGGATCTGGACGGGTTGCTGCAGCAACTCCAGGACCAGTTGTTCACGGTGGGGGCCGTGCTCGCCACACCCCAAGGCACCAAGGCCGCGGCGCACATCCCCCACATCAAGCCCGAGTGGGTGGAGGCGATGGAGAAGGCCATCGATGGCTTCGAGACCGAGCTACCGACGATGACACACTTCATCCTCCCGGGAGGCAGCCAGGCGTCCAGTGCTTTGCACCTGTCGAGGACGGTGTGCCGGCGGGCGGAGCGGCGTGTCGTCCCACTGCTGCGCGAGGGGAAGGTCTCCCACGACGTGGGAGTTTTCCTAAATCGGCTCTCGGATCTGCTTTTTGTCATGGCCCGTGTTGCCAACCACCGGGTGGGTGTCCCAGATGTGAAGTGGATACCGGAGAAGCCCGGGAAATAGCCCGCTCGGCCGTGAGGAGCGGTAGAAGAGAAGCGCCGTGAAACTGCTCCCCACCGCCCACCTGCGCCAGCTGTCCGACGCCGTCGGCTTTGACCTCGTGGGCTTCGCCCGCGCGGCGCCGATTCCGCCCGAGGCTCTCACCGAGTGGATCGCGGCGGGCTACGCGGCGGACATGGACTGGATGAAGGAGCGAGCCGCCGAGCGGCTCGACGTCACCCAGCTTCTGCCCGGAGCGAAGACGGTGGTGGTGTTCGCCAACAACTACTACCGGGACGATGCGGAGACGGAGGGCTCGCCGATTGCCCGGTACGCACGGGGGCGGGACTACCACTCGACGCTGCGCGACCGGATGAAGGCGTTCCGCAAGGCCGTCCAGGGCGAGTACCCCGGGATTGGCACCTACGGGAGCGTGGACAGCGGCCCGCTGATGGAGAAGGTGTGGGCGGCGCGCGCGGGCCTGGGCTACGTGGGGAAGAACGGCTGCTTCATCACCGAGCGCTTCGGCTCGTGGGTGCTGCTGGCGACAGTGGTTCTCGACGCGGAGGTGGACGCATATGGGGACGGGCCCGCGGCGGACCGGTGTGGCTCCTGCCGCAAGTGCCTGATGTCGTGTCCCACGGGCGCGCTCGTGGGCAATGGGCGCGTGAATGCGCGGGCATGCTTGTCGTACCAGACCATCGAGAACCGGGACCACGAGGTGCCCGAGTCCTTCCGCGTCGAGATGAACAACCTCGTCTTCGGCTGCGACATCTGCCAGGACGTGTGCCCGCTCAACCGGCGCCCGGTGTTCGCGGAGCATCCGCGCTTTGCGCCTCGAGCCGTGGCGGGCCTGGGGGTGATGGAACTGGCGGGGCTCACCCAGGAGCAGTACGCGACGTTCATCCCGGGTACAGCGCTCGCGCGGGCGCAATACGATGGGCTGCGGCGCAATGCCGTGTATGCGCTCGGGGCCACGAGGCAGGAGAACGCCCGGCTCTTGCTGGAAAAGCTCAGCGAGGATGATAGCGAGCTGGTACGGAGTGCCGCGCAGTGGGCGCTCCGGCAGCTGGCGCAGTGAGCGGCGCCCCAGAGGAGGGTGCAGATGGAGCGGATACGACTCGGTGGGCACCGTGGCTCGGGGTGTACGGACTCGGCCTTCGCGCGGGCGGCATCTCCTCGATCCAGGGCCCGGGGAAGCAAGCCGCCGGAGAACACGCTGGAGTCCATCGCCCAGGCGTTCGAGCACGGCGCGGACTTCGTCGAGATCGACGTGCTGCGGACCCTGGATGATGCGCTGGTGGTGACTCACTCCAATGCGCTCCGGGAGCACGTCCTGGTGGCTCCGCCCTCCGCCCGGTTCATGGGGGAGTTGAGGTTGGAGGAGGTGAGGCAGCTCCGCACGGGACTGCGCGGCCGCCAGAGCGCGATTCCGACGCTGACCGAGGTGATGGACCTCATTGCCGAGTGGCGCGCTCGGCGGGGGCTGGGCGACTTCGTGCTGAATATCGAGATCAAGGATGTGAAGGGCACGCGGGCCCCGAAGCAGGCGCCGGGCCGCCCCTCTCTGGTGGAGTTGCTGGCGAAGCAGGTGCCGGCGCACTCCAGGCTGTCGCTGGAGGCCATCGTGTTCTCGTCGTTTGCCGTGTCGGATCTCGTCGAGCTGGCGCGGCTTCTGCCCGCGGCTCGGCTCGGGATGCTGTTCGACTTGGACCGGGAGGCGGGAGGCCTCGTTTATGAGGCCGATCCCCAGCTGAGCGATCGCTACTTGCCGTTCACTCCGGCCGAGATCGAGAACGTGCGGAAGCAGATCGCGGAGGTTGGTGGCCGGCTGGAGTTCCTCCATCCGGAGATCGACACCCTGACGTCCGCGGCAATGAAGGCGGCGTCTCCGTTGGGGGTGAATTGCTGGGTCATGAGGGAGCGCGTTCCCGTCAGGCGGCGCCACTCGCTACGCCAGGCGCTTCGCCTCGCTCGAACTCACCAGCTGCGCCTCGGGGTGATCACCGACTTCGTTCCCGAGACGCGGCAGCAACTGGCCGGGCTCCGGCGGAACTCCAGACGCTGAGTCACCCCAGAGAGCTACTTCCCGTTCGGATCCCAGTCGTCGATGTCCCGCTTGGGCGGCGGAGGCTTCGTGGAAGCAGGGGCCGGCTTGGGCTGCGCCTTGGGTGCAGGCTTCGGCTCGGGCTGCGGAGCAGGTTCGTCCTTCGAGTCAGCCGGTACCGGGACGTCCTTGTCAATCACCGGCTTCGCTGCCGTCGCGGCCGAGTCCACGGGCGCTGGCTTCTCGGACCCGGGCTTCGCGGTGGGCTCGGGCTTCCCCGCCGTCTTCTCACCCTTCTTCGCAGGCTCCGGCTTCGTGTCAGGCTCCGGATCCATGGCTCGGGCGAGCTCGTCCGCGGGATCCTCCTGCGGCACCGGCTTCTCCGCGGCCTTGGGTCCCGGCTTGGGCTCTGCCTCCGGCTCCGCCACCTTCTTCGACTCGGAGGCCCGGTACACCCCCTTGCGCCCCGTGGGCTCGCTGGGCGCGCTGGAATCTCCGAACTCGTCCCTGGCCGCAGGCTTGGACACTGCCGAGCCCTTGGGCTCCCCGGGCTCCGGAGGTATCTCGGGCCCACCGTGGTGGGGCTCAATGCCGTCCTTCTTCTGCTGCTGGAGCGCCAGGTGGCGCGCCGTGCACTTGTCGTACGTCTGCTTGCACTTCTGCAGACACGTCCCCAGTTGGGAGTAGGTGCGCGTGCTGCTCCCGTACTCGATGGTGCAGCCTTCCTTGCACTCGGAGTTGTCTTCTTTGCAGCCGAGAGGCGGCGCCTCGGCCTCCTGTGCGAGAGCGGGGCCAGCCAGCAGGGTGAAGATCAGCAGCAAGGGTGCACGCATGACGCGCGAGAAGTTAGCAGTCTTTGCCACCCCTTGCTCCAGGGCCGGGCTATCGTCCCGTCTCACCCGCGCCGAGGAGGACGCACATGGCAGGCAGCCGAGTCGGCATCATTGGAGGCTCCGGGCTCTTGGAAGCGCTGGGCGTGGCGGGCCAGGCCGAGCCCCACGTGATCGAGACGCCCTTCGGCCCGCCCTCGGGCCCCATCTTCACCATGGAGCTCGACGGCGTCCCCGTGGCCCTGCTGGATCGCCACGGTGCCGGGCACATGCTCGGCCCCACGCGCGTGCCCTACCGCGCCAACCTCTTTGCCCTCAAGGTGCTGGGCGTCTCCCACGTCCTCGCCTGCGGCATGGTGGGCAGCCTCCGCGAGCACATCCACCCGCACCACCTCGTCATTCCGGATCAGGTCATCGACCGCACCTACCGGCGGCCCTGCACCTTCTATGACGACCTGGTGGTGCACGTGGAGATGACCGAGCCCTTCTGCGAGACGCTGCGGCACGTGCTCTCCGAAGTGGCCCAGGAAAGCAGCACGGGGAAGGTGCACTCGCAGGCCACCTATATATGTATCGAAGGCCCCTCGCTCAGCACCCGCGCCGAGAGCCGCATGTACCGCACCTGGGGCGGAGATCTGATCGGCATGACGGTGATGCCAGAGGCCCGGCTGGCCCGCGAGGCGGAGCTGCACTACGCGCTGGTGGCCGTGCCCACCGATTATGACTCCTGGCAGCCTCCGCTCAGCACCGCGCCCGAGGCCCAGAACACCGCCCACTTCCAGAACCGCCGCGTCGCCATCGCCAACGCACTGGGCCTCCTGCGCCGCTCCCTCTCACGGATCGCCTCGGCGCCCGTCCAGTGCCACTGCGACTCCGTCTTGGCGCTTGGGATCTGGTCCGATCGCAGCCGCATCTCCAACGAGGTGCGCACCCGCCTGCGTCCCCTGATCGGCAAGTACCTGCCGCCAGAAGTCGTCTAGGAGACGAACCGGGGGGCGCGCTCGCCTGCCCGCCTGCTGCCACCCACTGCCTGGCTGCCCACCTTTCTCTTCCAAGGGGGATGGATGCGGCTGTTCCGGCTCAAATATCTGACATGGCGCGAGTTCGGCCGGCGCATGGTGAAGGAGTTCCAAGAGGACACCGTCACGGATTGCGCTGCGCAGCTCTCGTACTACTTCCTCTTCTCGCTCTTCCCGCTGCTCTTCTTCGTCGTCACGTTGGCGGCGTACATGCCCTTCGCGCAGGGCGCGGTGGAGGCCGTGATCGCGCGTGTGGCCCCGCTGGTGCCGGGCGATGCCCTGTCGCTGGTGAGGGAGCACCTGGACTCGCTGGTGAACCAACCCCGCCCCAAGCTGCTCACGCTGGGTCTCGGGGTGGCGCTGTGGTCGGCCTCGCGTGGGGTGGATGCGCTGCGCAAGGCGCTCAACCTCGCCTACGACGTGCCCGAGTCCCGGCCCTTCTGGAAGACGCAGGGGGTGGCGATGCTCATGACGCTGGTGGGCACGCTGCTCATCCCCATCTCCTTCGCCCTGTTCCTCCTGGGCGGCAAGCTGGGGGAGTGGCTCGCGCAGCGTCTGCAGCTCGTGGACATGTTCCACGTCGTCTGGTCCTGGCTGCGCTGGCCCTTCACCGCTGCGCTGGTGATGCTGATGCTGGCGCTCTGCTACTACGTGCTGCCGGACGTGAAGCAGCGGTTCAAGTACATCACACCGGGCTCCGTCATCGGCACCGGGCTGTGGCTGGTGAGCACCTGGGGCTTCACCCAGTACGTGGAGCACTTCGGCAAGTACAACGTGACGTATGGCTCCATCGGCGGCGTGGTGGTGCTGCTCACGTGGCTCTACATCACCGGCCTCATCTTCATCCTCGGCGGCGAGCTGAACGCCATCCTCGAGCACGCCTCCAAGGATGCGCGAGCCAAGGCCAAGGGCGCGAGGGCGCCCGGCGAGGCGCCTCCGCTGGAGCCTCCGCTCAAGACGCCGGGCGCGGCCAAGAGCGCCAGCAGCGCGCGCAAGACGCGGTACGCCTTCTGGCGGTGGAAGAAGCGCGTGGCCCGGGGCCAGTCCCCCGAGCCCTCCAACACCGAGCTGCCTCCCACGGTTCACTGAAGCGCCCACGGCCCGGGCGACCGGCTAAGATGGACGCTCCGAAGGGAGCGTCCGAATGAAACGAAAGTACCGGTGCCTGGCGTGCAATCACATCTACGATCCCGCCGAGGGAGACCCAGAGGGGGGCATCCCTCCCGGGACTGCGTTCGAGGACATTCCGGACACCTGGTTCTGCCCGGACTGCGGCGCCACGAAGGCCGACTTCGAGCCCTTCGAGGACTAGTCGGCCCCCTCTCTACTTGCCGCCCAGCTTCGCCTTGATGGGCGCCAGCCGGTCCGCGCCCACCTCGCTGCCCCGGTACCCCTTCTGGGCGATGACCTGCTCCAGGTGGCTGATGCGGTCGGCGTTGGTCGGGTGCGTGCTCAGCCACTTGAGCACTCCCGGCGTGTTACCCTGCAGCTTCTGCAGCTTCTGGAAGAAGGTGATCAGGCCGCGCGGATCGTAGTTCGCTCCCGCCGCGTACTTGGCGCCGTACTCGTCCGCCTCCGTCTCCTCGCTGCGGCCGTGAGCCAGCATCGCGCCTTGGCCCACCAGCGCCGCGGCGATCTGCGACGCCATGCCCGGGTTCTTGCCCAGCGCCAGCTGCGTAATCGCCTGCAGGCCGTACGCGTTCACCATGGCGCGCGCCGAGTGCCGGCCCACCACGTGGCCCGCCTCGTGCGCCAGCACTCCCGCCACCTCGGCCTCGTTGTCCGCCGCCAGCAGCAGGCCCGTGTACACATAGAGGTAGCCGCCCGGCGTGGCGAAGGCGTTCACCGTCTTCGGGTCGTTGATGACGTTCACCTTCCACTTCACGCCCTTCCGGTCCGAGTTGGCTTGCTGGAGGATGGGCGTGGCGATCCGGTTCACGTACTCCACGATGGCCGGATCCTGGACGTACTGGATCTTCTCCTTCTGCTCGAGCTCTTGCTTCACCTGCAGGCCGATCTGCTCCTCCTGCTCGTCCGAGATCAGGATGTCCGCCACGGCCTTCTCTGCCCGGATGCGCTGCTTGGCGCAGCCGGTGCTGAGGCTCATCGCGAGGGTGAGGCCCAGGACTACCGACAGGGTGCGCTGCATAGCCACGTCTCTTCCTTTCCTGACGCTGCGTAAGGGTGCGCCGGACTCGTAGTCAGCGCCCTGAGGCGCGGCAAGCATCACGACGCCGCTTCTTCCGGGGGACGGGGGCAGGTGGCGGTTATGCAACGCTCGGCCTCGCACGCCCCCCCGGCTGGCGCTCCGCCAGGGAGCCTGGCGGCCCTTGTCGCTCCCGGCCCTGGGACGGACTTTTAAGTCCGGTGGTCCGCGCACGGACGCCGGGAGGCCCCAGATGTCACGTCCTTGCTGGGTCGGCTCGCTGAGCTTCGGGTTGGTTCATGTGCCAGTACGGCTCTACGCTGCGGTAGAGCCCCGCACGGTGAAGTTCCACCAACTGCACGACGCGGATGGCGCGCGCATCCGCCAGAAGCGCGTGTGCTCGGCGGATGGCCAGGAGGTGCCCTTCGAGCGTGTGGTGAAGGGATACGAGCTGCGGCCTGGCCACTATGTCGAAGTCACCTCTGGCGAGTTGGAGGCGTTCGATCCGAAGTCCAGCCGCTCCATCGAGCTGGAGGACTTCGTGAAGCTGGAGGAGATCGACCCCGGCTTCTTCGAGGCCAGCTACCACCTGGTTCCAGAGGTGGAGGCCGAGCGCCAATACTCGCTGCTCGTCGAAGCCCTGCGGCGCTCCGGCCGCGTGGGCCTCGGGCGCCTGGTCATGCGCCACCGAGGACACCTGTGTGTGGTGAGGCCCTTTGGCCGGGGGCTTGGCCTCTCCTCGCTGTACTACGCAGAAGATCAGATCGCCCAGGACACGTTGCCGGAGCTGGACGTGATGGGGCCTCGCCCCTCCGAGCAGGAGGTGGAGATGGTGCTGCGCCTCATCGAGTCGCAGTCCACGCCCTTCGAGCCTCGCCGCTACCATGACACCCACCGGCAGCGGCTCCTGTCCTTCCTGGAGCGCCGCGCCCGCGCCCAGTCGAAGGTCGTCGAGCCTGCTGTCTCGCCTTCCGCCCCCATGCAGGCCTCGCCCACTGCGGAGCGGCTGGAGGCATTCCGGCGGATCGAGGAAGGGATTGCTGCGCTGCGTCAAGTTGGCCGGGGCTCAGCGCAGGCGGAGCGGCGGCTCCCGGAGCGAGGAGCACTCCGGCTCCGTGCTCAAGCGGCTCACGAGGTCCGAAGCCGCGAAGGGAACAAGGCCGAGGAGGCTGGAGCTTCGGCCGACGTGGACCTATCCGAGCCCTCCTGAGCCCCCTCGCAGGGCAGCCATGCGGCGGAAAAGGCAGGCGGTTACCATGGCGCCGCCATGTCCGTTGCGCTCGAAAACCGCATCGAAGTGCTGCGTGCCCACCGTCACTTCCGCCCCGGAACCGTGGACCGCTTCGCGCGCTTCATCACCACCGCTCCCGAGGAGGCGCTGTTCCGCACCAGCCCGCTCCACTTCGCTGCGGACGCGGGCGTGCCGGAGAACGAGGCCATCGACCTGTTTCTCCGCGCCACTCACGCCGGCATCCTGGAGTTCACCTGGGGCCTGCTGTGCCCATGGTGCGGCGCCTTCCTGACGACGCCTGCGGCGCTGCGCTCGCTGAGCCGGGAGCGTGACTGTCAGATGTGCCGGGTCAGCGTCCGCACCGAGGACGACACCATGGAGGTCGCCTTCAGCGTGGCGCCCGCCGTGCGCCGCATCCGCTTCCACCAGCCCGACTCCCTGGATCTCCAGAGGGACCTGCTGGCGCTGATGTTCTCCCAGAGCCGCACCGTGCCGGAGAACATCCGGCAGCTCCTGGGCGAGAGCGTCCTCGAGTCCATCTCGCTGCCCCCGGGAGGCGTCCACCGCTTCACCCAACGGCTGGAGGCGGGCCGTATCTACTTCCTGGCCGCTCCGATCCACCACGTGTACTGCAAGCTGGAGGTCTCCGCGGATGAGGGCGTGAGCTCCGTGGACGCGGAGCTGATGGATGGCCGGATGCTGCCGGGCCTGGTCAAGGTCCGGGCCGGAGAGGTCTCCCTGACGATCCACAACCGGACGCCGGACGCCGCGCGGGTGGCGCTGGTGAAGTTCTGGTTCACCTCGTCCCAGCTGTCCTGTGACATCCCGTCGATGACCCGGGGATCCACGATGCGGCGCTACTTCAGCGGCAAGCGGCTGGTGACGCACCAGACGTTCCGCGAGCTGTTCCGCGCCGAGAGCATCCCCTCCGAGGGTGGCCTGGAGTTCAAGTCGATGACGGTGCTCTTCACGGACCTGAAGGGCTCCACGGAGCTGTACGAGCGCATCGGCGACATGCGCGCCTACGGGCTGGTGCGCGAGCACTTCGGGGTCCTGAGAGACCTGATCGCCGAGCAGGGCGGCTCCATGGTGAAGACGATTGGAGACGCGGTGATGGCCAGCTTCGCGGAGCCCACGCCCGCGCTGGAGGCGGCCACGGCCATGACGCGCGAGGTGCGGCGGGTGAGCCGCGAGGGCGCTCAGTTGCAGCTCAAAGTGGGGCTGCACACGGGGCCCTGTATCGCGGTGGAGCTCAATGAGCGGCTGGACTACTTCGGCCAGACGGTGAACGTGGCCGCGCGCGTGCAGGGCGTGGCGGGCGCGGACGAGATCGCCATCACCGAGCCTGTGTACGCCGCCCCGGGCGCCCAGGACATCATCCGCGCCGCGGAGCTGAACGCTACGCGCGAGCGCGCCCTCCTCAAGGGCGTGGAGGGCGAGACCACCGTCTACCGTCTGCGGTGAGGTGATCAGGATCCTCCCGGTTTTCTTTGCCTGGGGACCATCCGAGGCGACACTGCGCGCTTCATGGGAGTGCGCGCACAACGGCGAGACCGGTGGGGAGGCCTGCTGAGGCTCGCGGTGCTCGTGGTGTGGGGCGCCGCCACAGCGGCCTGGGCGCTGGAGGCGGATCGGCGCATCTCCCAGTACAACCACCAGGCTTGGCGCAGCGAGAGTGGCTTGCCGCAGCTCTCGGGACTGGCCTGCGCGGAGACGCCCGACGGCTACCTGTGGTTCGGCACTTTCGAGGGGCTCGCCCGGTTCGATGGCGCGCGCTTCTCCGTCTTCGATCGGAAAAACACCCCCAAGATGCAGGCCGTGTCCATCTCGTCGCTGGTGACGGACGGGTCCGGGGTGCTCTGGGTGGGCACGGGTTTGGGTCTTCTTCGCTATGAGAAAGGCCAGCTCCGGCAGGTGCCCGGCGTGGATGGGCTGGATGTGCAGCCCATCCTGGGGCTCGCGGCGGACAGCACCTCCGTGTGGGTCGGGGCGGCTGAGGAGCTGGTGCGGGTACCGACCTCCGGCGGCGCGCCCCTGCGGCGCTACACGGCGCGCGACGGGATTCCCGGTGGAGCGGTCTGGGCGCTCGTCCCGGATGGGGAGGGGGGCGTGTGGGGCGGCACGGCGAAGGGCCTGGTCCGCGTCAAGGGAGATTCGGTGGTGCTCACCCCGCTGCCCGGGACCGATGCGCCGCGCGTGGCCGGCCTGATGCTGGCGCGGGATGGCACGCTCTGGATTGGCACCACCCAGGGGCTCTACTCCCTGCGGGAGGGCCAGTTCACCGTGTATGGCGCCGAGCAGGGCGTACCCCGGTTCCAGATCAAGGCGCTGCTCGAGGATCGGGACGGCAACCTCTGGGTGGGGACGGACAATGGGCTGGTGCGGCGGGGCGTGACGGGCTTCTCTCCCGCGCTGGCTCCGCAGAGCCTGGCGAACGAGCCCATCCTGAGCTTGTGCGAGGTCTCGGATGGCAGCGTGTGGGTGGGGACGGGGCGAGACGGGGTCCATCGCCTGCGCAGCGGGCCCTTCCTCCCCGTCGGCGAGCCGGAAGGCGCCACGGTCATCTCACCCACCGTGGTGCTGGACACGAAGGATGGCTCGCTGTGGTGGGGCTCCTTGCGCGGCGGGCTGGAGCGGATGAAGGACGGCGTCATCACCCGCATGGGGCCGGAGCGTGGGCTGGAGGACGAGCGCGTCCGCTCGCTGGCGGAGAGCTCGGACGGCACGCTGTGGGCGGGGACGTACTCGGGCGCCTACTGGTTCAACGGGGAGCGCTTCGTCCGGCCCAAGCCCGAGCTGGGGTTTCCTCCGGGCGCAACCATCTGGTCCATGGCGCCAGAGCCGGATGGCGGCATGTGGTTCGCCACCTCGTCGGGGCTGGTCTCGCTGCGCAACGGCCGCGTCACGGTGTACGGCCGCGAGCAGGGCTTCACCGTCGAGTTCATCATGCCCCTGCTGCGGGAGGACTCGGGGACGATCTGGTACGGCACGCACTCGGGCCTCGTGCGCTTCTCCCAAGGCACCTTCACGCGCTTCACCACGCATGATGGGCTCGCGGGCAACTCGGTCTTCAGCCTGTTCCTGGATACGGATGGTGCGCTGTGGGTGGGGACTGGCACCGGGCTGAGCCGCCTGAAGGATGGGCGCTTCAGCTCGGTCACCACCGCGCAGGGCCTGCCGGATAACACCGTCTACAGCCTCCTGCTGGACGCCCAGGACTTCTTCTGGATGAGCAGCAACAAGGGCGTCGCCCGGGTGAGCCGCGGCGAGGTGGCGGAGGTCATGGATGGGCGGCGCGAGCCCGTGCGCGGCATGCTCTTCGACGACCGGGACGGGATGCGGGCGGGCGAGTGCAACGGGGGAGGCCAGCCCGCCGCATGGAGGGCGCGCGACAAGAGGTTCTGGTTCGTCGGCCTGCAGGGCGTGTCCGGGGTGCGGACGGAGGACGCCCGGCTTCGTTCCCCGCTTCCTCGCCCCTTCATCGAAGAGATCCGGGTTCACGGCCAGCCCGTGCCGTCCACCGATCGGCTGGAGCTGGCGCCGGGCCAACAGTGGGTGGACTTCCGCTTCACCGTCTTCGAGCCGCACGGCGCCGAGCGGGTGCCACTTCGCTACCGGCTGGAGGGGTATGACAGCGGCTGGGTGGCGGCCGAGGAGCGGCGCATCGTCTCGTACTCGCGGCTGACGCCGGGCACGTACCACTTCGAGGTCACCGCGCTGGGCCGGGATGGCCGGTGGGTGGAGCCCGGAGCCCGGGTGGATGTGACGCTGCGGCCCTGGTTCCACCAGACGGGCTGGTTCTACGCGCTGTGTGTCTTGGCCGCATGCGGCGTGGTGATGGGCGGCTACGCCTGGCGCGTGAGCGGGCTCAAGGAGCGCGAGCGCTGGCTGCAGGCCCGCGTGGAGGAGCGGACCCGGGAACTGGATGCCAACCTCCAGGAACTGCGTGCCACGCAGGCTCAGCTCGTCCAGGCGGGGAAGATGGCGGCGGTGGGCACGCTCGCCGCGGGTGTGGGGCACGAGATCAACAACCCGCTCTCGTACATCATGTCCAACCTGGACCACGCCAGCGGGGAGGTGAAGGAGCTGGCGCGGGAGGCGGGCTCGCAGGCCACGCTCGATCGGCTGCGGGAGCTGGAGCAGGTGCTGCGCGAGGCGCTGATGGGCGCGGACCGGGTGCGGCGCATCGTGAAGGACCTGAAGACGTTCTCGCGCCAGGACGAGGAAACGCACGGTCCGGTGGACTTGCGGGCGGTGATGGACTCGGCAGCGAAGATGGCGGCCGGAGAACTGCGCCCGCGCGCTCAACTGATCCGCGAGTACGCGGAGGATGTGCCATCCGTGGAGGGCAACGAGGCACGGCTGGCGCAGGTGTTCCTCAACCTCATCATCAACGCGGCCCATGCTCTGCCGGAGGGCAAGCCCGAGGAGAACGAGGTCCGGCTCGTGCTGAAGCGGGGAGGGGAGGCACAGGTGGTGGCGGAGGTGCGAGACACGGGTTGCGGCATCCCTCCCGAGGTGATGGGGCGCATCTTCGATCCGTTCTTCACCACCAAGCCGGTGGGCGTGGGCACGGGGCTGGGCCTGGCGCTGTGCCATGCGTTCATCAGCTCCATGAGCGGGCGCATCGAGGTGGAGAGCCAGGTGGGCAAGGGCACCGTGTTCCGGGTGCGGCTGCCAGGGGCCAGCCGTGCGGCGCAGCAGGTGGCTCTGGCGCCCCAGGTTCGCTCGGGAGCCACAGTGCGCGGTCGGCTGCTGGTCGTGGACGACGATCCGCTGGTGAGCTCCGCGCTGCGGCGCACGCTCTCGCGCGAGCACGACGTGGATGTGGAGGAGAGTGCGCGGCAGGCGCTGGAGCGGCTCACCTCCTCCGAGGGCAGCAGCTACGACGTCATCCTCTGCGATCTCATGATGCCGGAGATGACGGGCATGGAGCTGCACGCCCAGTTGCTGGCCGCCTCGCCGGAGCGGGCCCGGCGCATGGTGTTCATCACCGGCGGGGCGTACACGCCTGCGGCCAAGGAGTTCCTGGAGACGGTGCGCAACCCGCGCGTGGAGAAGCCCTTCGACTCGGAGCGGCTGCGCGCGCTGGTGCGCGAGTGGGTCAAGGAGGCCCGCCAGGAGGCTCGCCTGCACGAGGGAGCCTCCCGGAGGTGAAGCCGGGAACGGCCTACTTCAGACGGCCTTCGGCTGCGTCAAAGTCGAGGTTGGAGAAGTACGCGTCCACGTACTTCGCGCGCTCGTTGGCCTTGTAGTCCGGCACGAAGGCGTGCTCCCACGCATCCATGACGATGATGGGCTTGAAGCCGGCGATGTTGTTCGTCTCGTGCAGGGTGATCCAGTGGTTGGACAGCCACCCGGTGCGCGGATCCTGGAAGGTCACCGCCCAGCCGATGCCCGGCATGGTGGAGATGGCCTTGAAGTCCGCCAGCCACGTCTCGAAGGAGCCGAAGCTCTCCTCCATGGCCTTCTTCAGCTTCGCCGGGGGCGTGGCGCCGCTGCCGCCCGCCTTCAGGTTGCCGAAGTAGTACTCGTGCAGGACGACGCCGTTGTACTCGAAGCCCAGGCGGCGGGTCATCTCCGCGTACATCGGGTTGGTGCCGGCCGCCTCACCCTTGGTGGCCATGCCCGAGAGCGTCTCGGTGAGCTTGTTGGTGCGGTTGACGTAGCCCTCGTACAGCTTGAAGTGGACCTCGAGCACTGCGTCGCTGATGCCCTTGAGGCCCTTGCAGTTGGGGAACTGCATCGGCGTGTACTTCTTGTCGGCCATACTTCCTCCGGGTGAAGAGATTGAGGCCCCCCTCATTAGGAGAGGTGCCGGCTTTTGGCGCGGGGAACTTCTCGCGGGTGTACGCGCATGAACAAGTAAGAAATGCGCGGCACTGGCGCACGGTGCTATGTGCCCGGGGCGGATGCCTGAGCTTCCCGAGGTTGAGATTGCCCGGCGCAACCTGGCGCGTTGGCTCCAGGGCCACCGCGTGGTCCGCGCCGAGGCGGACAACACCCGCGTCTTCCGGGGCGCCAAACGTGCGAAATTCGCCGAGCTGACGGGGCGCGTCGAAGCCCTGGAGCGCCGGGGCAAGTACCTGCTGCTCACCTTCGAGGGCGAGCGGGGCCTCCTGGCCCACCTGGGGATGACCGGGAAGTTCGTCCGCCGCCCCGAGGGCCAGTCCGAGCCCTACAGCCGCGCCCGCCTCCACCTGGAGGACGGCACTGTCATCCACTTCAAGGATTCCCGCCTCTTCGGGCGAATGGAGCCCGCCCCCGCCGCGAAGCTCCGCCAGCTCAAGGCCATCGAGGAGCTGGGCCGGGACCCGGTGGCGGACGGGCTCTCCGCGGAGCAGCTCCGGGAGGCGCTCGGCACCACCCGGCAGGACCTCAAGGTGGCGCTGATGGACCAGGGGCTCCTGGCGGGCCTGGGCAACATCTACGCCGCCGAGGCCCTGTTCCGCTCCCGCCTGCACCCGGCCCGCAAGCCCGCCTCGCTCAAGCCCGAGGAGTGGGAGCGCCTCACCCAGGCCATCCATGAGACGCTCCAGCGGGCCTTGGCGGAAGAGGTGGGGGATGAGCAGACGTACCTGGAGGAGGGCGCCGACAACCCGTTCCTCATCTACGGCCGAGCGGGCACGCCCTGCCCCCAGTGCAAGACAAAGGTTCAGTCCTTCACGCAAGGCGGACGGACCACGCACTTCTGCGCGAAGTGCCAACCCCTGCGCAGCACAACCCGAAGCAAAGGGAGGAAGCGATGAGCGTCAAATCCAAGGGCCTCGACCACGTGGCCATCGCCGTGAAGGACCTGGAGAAGGCCATCTCCCACTACCGGGACGTGCTGGGCTTGGAGCTGGCCGAGATTGAGGAGGTGCCCGAGCAGCAGGTGCGCACCGCCATCTTCGGCCACGGCATGGGCCGGGTGGAGCTGATTTGTCCCACCTCTGCGGACACCGGCGTGGCCCGGTTCCTCGAGAAGCGGGGCGAGGGGATGCACCACATCTGCCTGGAGGTGGAGGACATTGAAGCGACCCTGGCGGCCCTCAAGGCCAAGGGCGCACCGCTGATCGACGAGACGCCTAAGCCCGGCGCGGGTGGGGCGAAGGTGGCCTTCATCCACCCCAAGGGGAACCACGGGGTGCTCGTCGAGCTGCGCCAGGGCCCCAAGCCGTGAGTTGACATGTGGGTACGGGACGTGTGGTTCACGTTGACACCCCTCCCCCCCGTGGCTTAACTCGCGCGCCCTCTGTACTCAGCCGCCCCGAGCGGTTCTGGAGAAACGTGCCCATGTCTCACGTCCTGCTGGCGGCGTTGCTCGTCGCCTCCGCCACGGCCACCGCTCAGACGTCGCCACAGAAGACGCCGGTGCCCGAGAGCGGGACGCCCGCGTCCGCCCAGCCCGCGCCCGCCACCCCGGCGGCTCCCGCTGTCGCCACGCCGGCCCCGGCCGCTCCCGCTGCTCAGTCTGCCCCCGCCGCTCCGAGCGAGCTGACCCCAGAGATGCAGGCCGAGCTGGACCGTCGCCTGGAAGCCGCCAAGCAGGAGATGCGCGAGGAGATCCGCGCGCAGATGGCCACCCAGTCGCTGGGCTCTGACTGGCAGCAGGAGTGGACGGAGGAGAAGCGCAAGCTGGAGCTGTTCACGCTGGATGGGTACTTCCGCGTGCGGCCGAACCTCTTCTACAAGTTTGACTTGGGCAAGGGGCGGGACACCTCGCTGTTCCCCACGCGCTCGGAGACGGAGAACACCCAGGCAGGCGCCAACATGCGCGTGCGGCTGGAGCCCACCTTCAACGTCTCCGAGGAGGTCCGCCTCAAGATGCAGGTGGACCTGCTGGACAACTTCCTGTTCGGCTCCACGCCGGACCTGACGCTGGATGGCGGCCGCAACATCTTCGGCATCTTCTCCGAGAGCCAGGACTCCTCGGCCTCGGCGGTGACCGCGCTGCGCGACTCCATCGTGGTGAAGCGGGCCTACGGCGAGGTGAGCACGCCGGTGGGCATTCTGCGCTTCGGCCGCATGGGCAGCCACTGGGGCCTGGGCATGCTGCGCAATGACGGCAACTGTCTGGACTGTGACTTCGGCGACACGGTGGACCGCATCCAGTTCGTCACCGAGCCCTTCTCCGGCTTCTACGTGACGCCGATGATCGACTTCAACGACGAGGGCGCCACCAGCCAGCAGGTGACGGGCGACGCCCAGCGCGAGTCGTTCGATTACTCGAACGCGGACGACAGCCACAGCTACGTGATTGCCATCGCCCGTCGGGACACGGACCAACAGGCCAAGGACAAGCTGGAGAACAACCAGGGCGTGCTCAACTACGGCCTGCACTTCACCTACCGCACCCAGCGCTGGGAGGAGGAGAACAACACGGCCACGCTGACCTTCGTGCCGCGCGACGCCACGCTGTACGTGCCGGACCTGTGGCTGCGCTACGAGGAGCGCATGTTCCGCATCGAGGTGGAGTTGGCGGCCACCTACGGCAGCATCAACAACCGGGCGCTGACCCTGGGGGACGCCTCCAACCCCTCGCAGAACCAGTCGCTGCGCGTGCTCCAGTTCGGCGGTGTGGCCCAGGGCGAGTACAAGATGCTCAACGGCGATCTGCACCTGGGCCTGGAGCTCGGCTTTGCCTCGGGTGACAAGGCCTCGGGCTTCGGCTACTTCCAGCGCAGCCGCACCGTCAACCCGAACGGCCGGGACGTGGGCCTGCCCCAGTACCAGTGCGGCGTGGGCGGCTGCAGCGACAACGCCATCCGCAACTTCCGCTTCAACCGCGCCTATCGCGTGGACAACATCCTCTGGCGCGAGCTCATCGGCGGCCTCACCGACGCGGTCTACGTCAAGCCCAACGTGAAGTACTCGCTGGCGGACGGCTTCGACCTGTTCGGCAGTGTCGTCTATTCGCAGGCGCTCTACGCGCAGTCCACGCCGTCCACCGTGAACCGCAGCCTGGGCCTCGAGGTGGACCTGGGCGCCCGCTACGAGACCGAGGATGGCTTCGTGGCCGGCCTCAACTGGGGCATCCTCTTCCCCATGTCCGGCCTGCAGGAGGCCCCGAACTCGGCCGTTCAGCGTGAGTTCGAGACGGCTCAGGCGTTGCGCGGCACGCTCGGCATCCGCTTCTAGGCCACGGACATGAAGCGCTTCTATCGTGGCTTCGTGGTGCTCCTGGGCTTGGGGCTGCTCCTGGCGGCCTGTGGCATCAAGGGGGCCCCGCGCCCTCCCGAGCCTCCTCCTCCGCCTCCCGCGGATGCCCAGCCTTCGCCTTCGCCGGATACAGGCAAGTGAATCACTTCAGCTATCACCGAGGCACCCTCCACGCGGAGGAGGTGCCCCTGCCCGCCATCGCTGAGGCGGTGGGGACGCCCACCTACGTGTACTCGAAGGCCACGCTCACCCGGCACTTCCAGATGGTGACGGAGGCCTTCGGGAAGCACCCGCACCTCATCTGCTACTCGGTGAAGGCCAACAGCACCCTCGCGGTGCTGCGGCTGTTCGCGGAGGCGGGGGGCGGCTTCGACATCGTCTCGGGCGGCGAGCTCGCCCGGGTGCGGCAGGCGGGCGGCGATCCGGCCAAGACGGTGTTCGCCGGCGTGGGCAAGACGCCGGACGAGATGGAGCGGGCGCTCAACGCCGGCCTCCTCATGTTCAACGTGGAGAGCGCCGAGGAGCTGGAGATGCTCGACGCGGTGGGCCGCCGCCTGGGCCGCCGCGCTCCGTTCGCTCTGCGCGTGAACCCGGACGTGGATGCGCGCACGCACCGCCACATCGCCACTGGCCTGAAGACGTCCAAGTTCGGCGTGCCCTTCGAGGAGGCGGTGGACCTCTACACCCGCTCCCGGAAGATGAAGGGGCTGAGCGCGGTGGGCCTGGACTGCCACATCGGCTCGCAGCTGACCCGCTCGGCGCCCATGAAGGCGGCCATCTCCAAGGTGGCGGGGCTGTACCGCTCGCTCAAGGAGCAGGGCCATCCGCTGGCGTACCTGGACATCGGCGGTGGCCTGGGCATCACCTACCGGGACGAGACGCCTCCCTCGCCTCAGGAGTACGCCCGCACCGTGCTGGAGGCGTCCAAGGACACGGGGGCCACCCTCATCCTCGAGCCGGGGCGTGTGCTGGTGGGCAACGCCGGCGTGCTGCTCACCCGCGTGCTGTACCGCAAGCGCACCCCCGCGAAGACCTTCGTAGTGGTGGATGTGGGGATGAACGATCTCATCCGCCCGGCGCTCTACGAGGCCCACCACGAGCTGCAACCCGTGGTGAAACGGCGCGGCAAGCCCGTTCAGGTGGACGTGGTGGGTCCGGTGTGCGAGTCCACCGACGTGCTCGCCCGGGCCCGGCCGATCGTTCTTCCTCAACAGGGCGAGCTGTACGCCGTCATGAGTGCTGGGGCGTACGGCATGAGCATGGCATCAACGTACAATTCCCGGCCCCGGCCCGCCGAGGTGCTTGTTGACGGAGCGGCATGGCGAGTCATCCGCGAGCGTGAGACCGTCGAGGATCTCTGGCGCGGCGAGCGGGCCTGACCGTATAAGCGGCGTTCATGATGACCTTTGAAGGCTCCATGACGGCGCTCGCCACGCCTTTCCGGAATGGAAAGCTCGATGAGGACGCCTACCGCGCGCTGATCGAGCGGCAGATCGCCGGCGGGACGAGCGTGCTGCTGCCCATCGGGACGACGGGCGAGGCCGTGACGATGACGGCCGAAGAGCGCTCCCAAGCGGTGCGCGTGGCCGTGGCGGCGGCAAAGGGCCGGGTGCCGGTGGTGGCGGGAGCGGGCTCCAACAGCACGGCGGAGACCATTGAGTCCGTGGGCCGCGTGCGCGAACTGGGCGCGGCGGGCACGCTCATCGTCACGCCCTACTACAACAAGCCCACGCAGTACGGCCTGCTGCAGCACTACCGGGCCATCGCCAAGGCGCACCCGGGCTTCCCCATCGTGGCCTACAACGTTCCGGGCCGCACGGGCGTGGATCTGCTGCCCGAGACGGTCATGTGGCTGTGCGACATCCCCGAGGTGGTGGCCCTCAAGGAGGCCACGGGGAGCATGGCGCGCGCGGTGGACCTGGTGGAGAAGTGCGGCGACCGCATCACCCTGCTGTCCGGGGATGACTTCACGGTGCTGCCCTTCATCGCGTGCGGCGGCAAGGGCGTCGTCTCGGTGTCCTCGAACGTGGCGCCGCGGATGATGGCGGATCTGGTGGCCGCGGCCCGCGCCGGCGAACTGGAGAAGGCGCGCGACCTCCAGGTGGGGATGAACGCGCTGCACAAGCTGCTCTTCGTGGAGTCCAACCCCATCCCCGTGAAGTGGGCGCTGCACCTGATGGGCGTGTTTGGCCCGGAGATTCGCCTGCCGCTGACGCCGCTGTCCGAGCCGCAGGCGGCGAAGCTGAAGGAAGAGCTGACGCGGTTGAACCTGGTGTGAGTCATCCCCGGGCTCTCCCGTCTGGAGGCTCGGGTGTCGAGAGCGGGGAGCCCATGCTTCGTACAGTCATTACCGGTGTCTCGGGCCGCATGGGCAGCACGCTGCTGCGGCTCGCGCGCAGTACCCCGGGCCTCACCGTCGTGGGCGCCACCTCCCGGACGGGCAGCCCTGCGGTGGGGCAGGATGCCGGCACCGCCGCGCGCCTGAGCGATCCGCTCGGGCTGGCCGTGTTGGATGACCTGGGCAAGGCCATCGATGCGGGCGCCCAGGTGGTCATCGACTTCACCAGCGCCGAGGCCAGCGTGGAGCACGCGCGGCTGTGCGCGGTGCGCGGCGTGCCCATGGTGATTGGCTCCACGGGCTTCTCGCCGGACACGCGCTCGGAGGTGGCCTCCGCGTCCATGTCCATTCCCATCGTGCTGGCGCCGAACACCTCGGTGGGCGTCAATGTCGTCATCCAGGTGGCGGCCGAGCTGGCCCGCGTGCTGGGCGAGGGCTTCGACGTGGAAGTCCTGGAGACGCACCACAACAAGAAGAAGGACGCGCCCTCGGGTACGGCGCTGAGGCTGGCCGAGGTGCTCGCCCAGTCGCTGGGCCGCACGAGTGACGACCTCGTCTTCGCGCGCAAGGGCTGGCTGGGGGCGCGGGCGCCGCAGGAGATCGGCGTGCAGGCGCTGCGGGGTGGGGACGTGGTGGGCGAGCACACGGTGTTTTTCTTCGGAGAGGGCGAGCGGGTGGAGCTCACCCACCGGGCAACCAGCCGGGACCAGTTCGCCAAGGGGGCCCTGCGCGCGGCAAACTGGGTGGTGGCCCAACGCCCTGGAATCTACGACATGGCCGACGTGCTCGGCCTGAAGAGGACCGCATGACCGTCACACGCTACTGCCGCTTCCTGCACGAAGGCCGCGCCTGGTACGGCCGCATCGAGGGCAATGAGGTGGTTGTCCTCAACGGCGCGCCCTGGGGCCAGGGGAGCAAGGAGACGGGGCTGCGGCGCTCGCTGTCCGCGGTGGCGCTGCAGGTGCCCTCCGAGGCCTCGAAGATCGTCTGCATCGGGCAGAACTACCGCAAGCACGCGGAGGAGATGGGCAAGCCGGTGCCGCCCGAGCCGCTCATTTTCATGAAGCCCTCCACTTCGCTCAATGCGCCGCGCTCGCCCATCCGTATTCCCAAGGCCAGCGAGGAGGTGCACTACGAGGCGGAGCTGGGCCTGCTCATCGGCGAGCGGTTGAAGAACGTGGACGAGGCCACCGCCGCGCGCGCCATCTGGGGGCTCACCTGCTTCAATGACGTGACGGCGCGCGACATCCAGAAGCGCGAGGTGCAGCACACCCGCGCCAAGAGCTACGACACCTTCTCCTGCGCGGGCCCCTGGGTCGTGACGGGGCTGTCCCCGGCGGATCTGCGCATCCAGTGCCGGGTGAACGGGCAGGTGCGCCAGGACAGTAGGACTTCCGACATGGTGTTCAGCCCGGCCCAGCTGGTGTCCTTCATCTCCCACATCATGACGCTGCTGCCCGGGGATCTGATCAGCACCGGGACGCCGTCCGGGGTGGGGAAGCTGGCAGCCGGAGACACGGTGGAAGTGGAGATCGAGGGAATCGGCACCCTGGCCAACCCGGTTGAGAACGAGCCGTGAGCACTGCCACCGTCTACGTCGGGCTGGGTTCCAATGAAGGAGACCGCGAGGGCTACCTCGTGGCGGCCCTCGAGGCCCTCTCCCGGATCGACGCCGTCGTGGTGCTGCAGTGCTCTCCGCTCTTCGACAGCGCTCCGGTGGGCCCGCCGCAGCCGCGCTTCCTCAACGCCGTGGTGGCGCTGGACTGTGGGCTGCCTCCGCAGCGGCTGCTCACCATCCTCCAGCGCATCGAGCAGGATCTGGGCCGCCGCCGCGATGGATCGCGCTGGGGGCCTCGGCCCATCGACCTGGACATCCTCCTCTGGGAGGGTGAAGTGATCGCGGATGCCAACCTCCAGGTGCCGCACCTCGAGCTGCACAAGCGCCGCTTTGCACTCGAGCCGCTGGCGGAGCTGGCCCCCCATGTGAAGCACCCGGTGCTGGGCGTTCCCGTGAAGGAACTGCTCGCCCGGCTGGATCCCCAAGATGTCCGCAGGCTCTTGGCCACGCAGTGGCCCGATCTGAGCCCTCTGGTGAACGAGTCATGACCCTTTCCTTTGCCCTCGCGGCCGCGGCTCTGCTTGCCGCGGAGCCCTCCAACCTGCCGCCCAACCACCCACCCGTACCCCCGGGGACCCAGGCGTCGCCTGCACGTCCTCCTCCAGGAGTCCTGCCCGAGGGGCATCCGGCCATGGCGCCGGGCCAGGGCATGGAGGACGGACAAGGAGGGCTGCCGGAGGGCCACCCGCCGATGACAGGGAGCGGGGCGGGCCAGGGCCGGCTGCCGCCCAGCGCCGAGGATCTGCTCAAGCAGTTGGATGCGACCGAGGGCCTGAAGTCGCGGGAGAAGACGTTCGAGATCGCCTCCTCGCTGGGGAAGCTCTACTACTCGAACGGCCGGCCGGGGGAGGCGATGATGTACTTCCTCCAGGCGGAGCAGAAGGCTGTCGCGACGCGGGCCCTGTTCGTGGAGCAGCGCAAGAAGCTGGGCAAGAAGCCGGTGCCCAGCGCGGAGGAGGTCGGCTGCGGCTTCACGCCCACCACGCCTCTGGCGGACATGGCGAAGGTGGCCGACGAGCGGGCCAAGAAGGGTGACGTCGCGGGTTCGGCGGCCTGTGCCCGGTCGGCGCTGGAGCCGGTGCTCGAGGTCGAGGTGATGCGCGGCCAGGCGCTGTACCTCACGGGCGACAAGGCCGGCGCGCTGACGATCTTCGAGCGGGTGCTGGATGTGGCGCCCTCGAATGCGGAGGCGCTCTTCTCTCGCTCGGCGGTGCTGTACGAGACGAAGGGCGAGGACGTGAAGGCGCTGCGCGCGGCGCACGAGGGCTTCGAGGCCTACGTGGCGGCGCATCCGGACGCTCCTCGAGTGGATCTGGCCAAGCAGCTCAGCGTGTTCGCCGAGGAGACGGCGAAGGCGGGCGGCCGGGAGAAGTGGAAGCAGCAGCGCGCCGAGGAGCGGCGCATCCGCCTGTCCCAGCCGAGGCCGTCGGCGCCCATGGCGGGCAACATGCCGATGGCCGGTGGGCCGATGGCGGGCGGCCCCATGGCCGGGAACTCTGGGGCACAGGGTGGGCCGCCAGCGCTGACGCAGGAGATGGTGGACGCCATCCAGAACACCGAGCGCACGCCGGAGCTGGAGGCGGGCCTGGCGAAGTTGGTGGAGGAAGGCGAGGAGCACCTGTCCAAGGGCCGCTGGGACGATGCGCTCGGCGTGTACCGGCGCGTGGTGCCGTTCCAGCCGGACAACGGGCGCGCGAAGGCGGGCATGGCCTGGGCGCTGGTGGGGAAGAGCTCGCCCATGGCGGACCGCGTGTGGGGTGTAGCGGTGGGCTCGGACGCGGCGGCGGTGGAGCAGCTCGGCGATAGGCTGATGGCCAAGGGTGACGCGAAGGGTGCCAAGGCGCTCTGGGCGAAGCTGCTGCAGTCCGCGCCCAGCTACCCGAACAAGGCGGCCTTGCAGGCCAAGGCCGCCCAGTAGTCCCTGCTCTGGATGCCGGACTTAAGGGGCGGTGCTGCGTGAGCGGCGCCGAACCACCAGCGCCACCAGCAGCAGTCCTCCCATCCACAGGGGGGCGGTTCCGGTAGAACTGCTGGCGCAGCCTCCGCCCTCCGGGATGAGTTCCTGTCCCTCGCCCTTCAGCTGGATGGCGACGACTGTCTCGATGTCCCGGCCCGTCGTCTCCGCGCGCTGCATGCGCAGCTTGAGTTCCTCAGCGGCAAGGCCCTTGGCGACAGGGGAGAACGTCACAGAGATGAGGACGCTTCCGCCCGCTGGGAGTTCCTCGGAGAGCGCGCTCGGGTCCAGGATGAACGCCTGGGAGGGCTCCTGCAGAACGCTGATCCGCGCCTTCAAGTCCGACAGGTTGGTGAGGGTGATCGTCTGCGGCTCGCTCTTCTCTCCTGTCGAGACCGGGTCGAAAGCCACGATCATGGGATTGACGTCCAGGAAGCGCGTCACGGCCTTGCCCTTCAAGGAGACCGTCGCGGCGCGTTCTTGCGCCGTGGTGGCCAGCCTCAGACTCACCTCCGAGACGGCGGCCTCCGTGGGACGGAACTCGATCTTCATCGTGACCCGTCCTCCGCTGGGGACCTCCATCGTGGGACCGTCGCCGACCTTCTCGATGAAGGTCACGCGGAAATCGGCCGCCCGCGTGCCTTCCAGGATCGGCGGCAGCAGGTGGATCGTCTCGCTGCTGTCATTGGTGAACTCGACGAGCTCCGCGCTCTCTTCCCAGCGCTCGTCCACCTTGCGAAGCGTGCCGAAGTCCACGCTGCTCCGGAGGCCCTTGAACACCGAGGACAGGCCCTCGCCGCGCAGCTTCACCAGCCCCTCGGTGGAATCCGCGCCCGTGTCGGGAGATCTCGGAGCGTTGCTGGTGATCTTCAACAGCGCCGCGGACGAGATACCGGCCTTGGCGAGGAACGTCACATCCATGCTCAGGGACTCCCCGGCTGCCAGCTCCCGAGGCGTGAAGGGAAGTACCGAGAAGTGATCGGCCTGGGCGGTGGGGGAGGTCCGGGCGGGATCCTCGATGATCCCCAGGGAGGTGATGGTGAGCGGCGCGATGGAGGTGTTCTTGATCACCACGGGCTTCTTGGGTGGGGCGAGAGAGCCCGCCACCGTCTTGTGGAAGTCCAGCTCGTACGGTGAGAGCTCCAGCACGCTGGAGCGGCCCTCGCCGGACAGCAGCACCTGGTACTGGCTGACCTCGGAGGCATCCGAAGTCACCACCAGGTTGGCGGAGGATGCCGCAAGCTGCTGAGGCTCGAAGTACAGTGTGACGTTCACGGAGCCACCCGCCGCCAGTGTCGTCTGCGTGAAGGGCACCTCCAGCGGGAACAGGGCCTTGTCGCGACCCTCCACCGAGACCTTCGTGATCGTCAGATCTCCGGGAGGATCCCCCGGGGAGACGGGCGACACGTTCTTGAGCATGAGCGTGACGGGCTTCGAGCGCGTCCCGATCCGCACGCCTCCGAAGTTCATGCTGCTGATGTCGGCTCCGCCTGAACCGGACGGCGGATTCGCCAAGCTCACCTGCAGTTGGGCCGTGGTCGCCGTGCCTGTCACGTCGAAGGTGAAGGTCTTGCCGCTCTTCAGGGTGATGGTGCCCGTGGCCTCGCGGTGACCGGCGGCGCTGCCACTCCTCGGAGAGAAGTACAGAGGGATGTCCGCGCTGGCTCCGGGGGCAATGGGAGAGGCAGGGAGAGTGCCGTGGCTGAAGTCTCCCGGAGGATCGAACTGGATGGAGGCGACCTCCACGGACTCTCCTCCCGAGTTGGTGAGCCGGAGGGGATGCGCCTGGGAGCGCGCCAGCAGGTTGCAGGGCTCGAAGTTCAAGACAGCCGGGGTGAGGGTGAGGGCCCCGATGGCGGTGGCGCTCAGGTTGAACATGAGAGGATTCGGGCTGCTGTCGCTGTTGCTACTGATGATGAGCTTGCCCGGGTGCTGCGCCGTATCCTCGATGGCCTTCGTCTTGAGGTAGACGGTCTTCCTGTCCGTGTGCCCGAGGGTGATGTTGCTGAGCGAGCTGCCACAGGCCGGTTGAGTATCCGAGTAGATGCAGAAATAGGGGACCGCCTCGCTGGACAGGGAGACGGAGACGATGCCGAGCTGCGCCCGGCCACTGTTGATCAGGGTGAGATCCTGCGGGACGCTCTCCGTGTTCAACAGCGGAGTGAAGATGAACTCGGAAGGTCCTTGCGTCGTGAGCACGGGCGAAGTGACGGTGCCGCGCACTTCCATCTCGACCGAGGAGGCCGGATCCCCGTTGGAATTGCTCTTGATGAGGAAGGTCTCGGTGACGGACGCGGGCGTCGCCCGCTGAGGCTGGAAGTAGACGTCGAAGAACATTTCACCCTCCTGCTCATCGAGGCTCACGGGCCAGTCGTATTCCACCCGGCTGCCCGAAGAAGGCTCCCGGTAGGGCTTGCTGAAGCCGGTGACCTGGTTCGGATACACCTCCTTGGGGATGGGCTGGTAGACACGGAGGGTGGTCGCGCCTGTGTTCTTGATTCTGTTGCGCTGGGTGACCCGAGTGTTCTTGGCGACATCGGTGAACTGATGGAGCAGCTGGCCGTAGGTGGCGACGGGGAGCCCCGCTTTCCCTTTGAGGGAGATGGGGATGATCGTGGCAGGGTTCCCAGTGAACTTCACCGACAGGGTGCGGTTCTCGGACACGGTGGACGAGAGGGGCGTGAAGAAGACCTTGATCTTCCTCTTGGCGCCCGACGCGATGCGCGTGTCTGCCGGCCAGCCCTCGATGGAGTAGGTGAAGCTCGTTGCCGTGGCGGGCAGGATCTCCACGGTCTCGAGGTCGATCGCCACCTCACTGTCATTGGTGACGGTGATCTCCTGCGTGTCCGTGGTCTGGGGAATGGTCTTGAAGTCCAGACTCTCCGGCGTGTGAGCTACGAGGACATTCGCCCCCTTGCCCGTCAGGGGAATGGTCTTGCTGGTGGTCACGCTGGGATCGGTGCCGCTGTAGGTGATGCGCAGCTTGCCCGTGTAGTTCTGATCGACGGTCGGGGTGAACTTCACCTTGAGCGGGGGATTGCGCGCCGTGTCTGGAGAGATGGGCGTCTCGCTGCTGCTGATGGGGTCAATGGCGAAGGCGCCCGCCGAGGGCTGGACGTCGACGAGCTCGACGCGGGTCAGCTTGAGGGGCTCGAGGCTGTCGGCCTGATTGCGGACCTGGAGCTGGAGTTCCTTGGTCTTCATCACCTGCTGAGAGCCGAACGCCAGCGGGGTGGGAGAGATGTCTGCGATAGGACCTGAAGCAGTGCCCCTCAGCCAGAAGTTGAGGCTGGAAGAGATCTCCCGGCCGGCATCCGTCTTGAGATGGAACACGGGCCTGACCTCCTTGACGCCCACGCTCTGGGGAGTGAAGGAGAAGGAGAGAGCCAGCGACTGGCCCGCGCCGAGCGCTCTGGGAAGGCTGGTCTTGAGCGAAAAATCTCCACTGGTACCGAGGGAGATCTGCTCCAGGCTGACGTTCATGTTGCCCTCGTTCTTCAGGGTCACGGACTGGGCGCTCGATTCCCCGTAGGGAAGCTGGCGCGAGAAGGGCAGCTCTGGCGCGGTCACCGTCAGGACAGGGGCCAATGCCGTGCCGACGAGCCTGAGCGTGGGAGCTGTCGCACGGGGCGTGTTCTGGAGGTGGAGCGTCTCGTCGAAAGAGCCCGGCGCGGAGGGACGGAAGGTGATGCGGAGGGGAGCGACACCGTGGGCGGGAATGGTCAGGCCGCTCCCGGGAAGGTCCACGGAGAACGGGGAGCCCGGCTGCGTGGCGCCGATGACCGTGACGGGGGAGTCGCTCTGGTTGTTGAGCGCCGCCTCGAGAGTCTGGGGCGTGCTGACGCCCAGCTCGTGAGCGGTGAAGTCCAGCCTCGGCGGGGTGATGGAGAACAAGGTGCTGGAGAGAGTGCTCTGGAGAGGAATTGCCAGCTCGAAGGCGCCATCCCTGAGCGTGAGCTGGCCATTGAACACGCCTGCGGAGAGGTTGGCGTTGTTGAACTTCACCGTGAGGAGCTTGTGCTGCAGGGGCGCGATGGCAATCGAGGATGGAGAGACACTGAAGGGGTTGGATGCACTGGCCGCCGAGGTGCTGGCGCTGAGGTTCAGGGACACATCCCCCGTGTTGACGATCTCCACTGGCACGGTGACTTCACCGGGCTCGTCGGCTCCCCGGGTAGCGAATGTCACCTGGGAGGGAGTGGCCTCGAGCGCACGTGACGGCGCCGTGGCCTCGCCGCCGAGATCCGCCACATGAGGGGAGCCCGTGCTGTTGCTGGTGAGCTTGAGCTGGGCTGTATGCGAGCCAGACGCTGTGGGGGCAAACTTCACATTGAGCGTGTGTTCCTCTCCCGGTTCCAGCCCGAAGCCGAAGGCCGGCGTCACGGCGAACTGAGTCCCTGCGCTGGGCGTGGAGACCCCCTCGAGCGTGGGCGCAGCGACCTGAAGGCGGGCTCCACCATGGTTCTTCACCTTCACCGGTAAGGGGGCACTCACGCTTCCCGTGGTGGTCGAGAAGGAGAGGGGGGCGTGCGACAGGACGAGCAGGGGCGCGGAGTCGAGCGCTCCCACGACTTTGATCTTCTGGGAAGGCCTGCATGGGTCCGAGCTGGAGACCGTCAGGGTCTCCGAGAAGAACGTCCCCGCAGCAGAGGTGGGGAGAGTCACGGTCAAGGACGTGATCGCATTCTGCGCCAGGGAGGTGGCACCGAGCTGCGCCGAGAACGGGCTCCGGATTGTCGCTGCGAGAGAAGAGAGCGTGGAGTCACCCGTATTCTCCAAGCTCACCGTGGCGCTCGCCCCGGGGGTGAGGATCAGCGGAGACGAGGAGAACTCGAGGCGGGGGCCCGTTCCCGTGCCCGACAGATTGATGGTGAAGAGCCCCTGGGCGGGATCATCGGTGACCAGGGTGAGGCTCCCGTTGAACTGATCCGGCTCCTCGGGCCGGACGGCCACGGAGAAGTACGCGCTCGTCCCGGCTGCCAACGAGAAGGGAGGGGTCACTTCTTGGTGGGCGCTGTTTTCGATGCGTGTCAGGACAAAAGGTGCTGTCACGGCCACGAAGGCGATCTGCCGGGCAGCCGCGGGGTCTATGTTGCGCACCTCGATCGTTTGAGCAGGGCTCGTCGCGCACACTTGCTGACTACTGAAGTCGATGGCCGGGGTGGCGGTGCCGAGGTCGATGGCTTGCACCGAGCCACCGTTCACTGCCGCCACGAGAGCTGCTCCCCGGCTGGGGAGTGCGATGGCGCCGGGTGTGGGCGAGGGCGGCGGCGGTTCGCAGGCGGCGAGCACGCAGAGCCCCAAGATGAGCGGACCGTGAACATGTTTCATGTGAGACCTCTCTTGTTCTGCGAAGGAAGCAGGTGGAGACCTGTGCGGTGGAACCCTCTCAGGCCGCCTGCTCGGGGGCTGTGAGGCCCTTCATTCAGGGGCTGTGAAGGGATTCACTCGCTTCGGTCGTGGCGGCGTCAGGACTTGGACGGCGTGGGAGCTGCGGGGGAGGCCGCCGCTTCAGCCGGGGGCGGCGCGGCAGAACCTCCCGACAGGATGCGGCTCTCCTGCAGCTCGACATCCAGGTCCTGGGGAACGGGCATGTTCAAGAAGGACTGCCAGTTCCCATCTGGAGCGGTGAAGAGGAATGACACTGCCAGGGAAGAGTCCTCGGGGATCTTCACCGGGATGCGCCGCAGCGTGCCCGGATAGATGATCTCCTTGTGGAGGACGCTCGCGTCTGGCTGGAAGGCACGGGCGGAGACGTCATCGTAGGACTCGGTGGCGTACTGCTTCGGGTCCACCTTGCGCACCAGCATGTAGAGCGGCCGGCCCTGGTTGGTTCCCGAGGGAGCCTTGATGCTCAGTTGCAGGGTGGCCGGTTGGCAGGCGACGAGCGGCAGCAGCAGGGTGGAGCAGAACAGGAACAGGCGTTTCATGGTTGCACCTCACGGAAAAGGGTCCAGGGCTCTCCCTTGAGACCGAAGCGGATCTCCATCGTCTGCTGCGCGGTCTCCGAGCTGCGGCCCCGCATCCGCCACAGCCGCTGCTGGTCACCCGTGGGCAGCGAATCCTCGAGCAGGCGGAAGCAGCTCCAGGCCGAGCGCGGCTGCTGCAGCGTGGTGTATTGGATGGCCTGCTGCTCGGGCGAGCGCAGCTCCACCACCAGCGAGGCGGTCTGCTGATCCCACCAGTCGACCGGGAACGCCTGCCATGAAGGGCTCTGGTTGTAGGCCAGCGCCGCGGTCCTGCCGCACTTGAGCGAGCCCAGCGTCACGAAGCTGTCCGCCTTGGGCGCGGGTGGCAGCGGCAGCGGCATCACCTGCAGCATCAGAGGACGTGCGCGGCCCTCCCCATCCCAGAGCGCGCGGGACAGGCGCGAGAGCCGGCTGAGCGTGGGGAGCAGCTCCTCGGGCAGGCGGAGCCGATCCCGCAGGGCGCCTCGCAGCACCCAGTCTGTGCCGCGCTCCTCGCTGACGGGCGCGATGATCCGGTTCACGAAACTCCAGAACACGCCATCCTGGCGGCGCAGGATCTCCAGCTCGCCCGGCTCCACTTCTTGCGTGGCCCGCGGGTTGAACGGGTACCGGCTCATCAACGGGTGCAGCATGCGGCCCGAGGCCGTCTCCCACTGCTCCTGCAGGAGTTGCTCGAGCTCCTGTTGCCCCAGCTTCCGCACCGCCAGGAACGGCTGCCGGAAGGGCTCACGCAGCTCGCCGATGAAGCCCTGCTGGTCCAGCCATGCATCCACCTTGCGGAGATACGAGTCGTCCGCCTCCAGCATCATCGAGAGGGCAATGCGCCCCATGGGTGTGAGCATCTCCGTGAGCCGGGCCGCGCTGCCTCCCTCGCCACCGGAGGCCGGAGCGGTGGATGCGGCCCGGGCTCCCCCGCGGGAGACGGCCAGCAGCTCGTCCGACAGCTGCGCCACCAGGGCCCGGTAGGGATTGAGGAGAGCGTAGTTGCCGCTCTCGTCGGGCTTCATCACCTGCACGATGGGCTTGAAGGTGGCCACCGAGTTGCGCAGGGACTCGTAGTAGGGGCCCTCGAGCGGCTCGAGGGAGGCTCCCTTGGCCACGTCGCGCAGCATGTCCACCAGCTCCGAGGAGGGCTGGGTGAGGCGCGACAGCTCCTCGGTGAGCAGGGCGGGGGTGAGCGCGTCGAGGCGGTAGGCGTTCACGCGCTGGTAGAGCCGCTGGCGGTACCGGATCGAGAACAGATCCACCTGGCGGCGGACGTGCTCCTGGCGCTGGGAGATCTCCTCCGCGGGCAGGTCGGCGCTCTTGAGCAACTGGGTGAACTCGTCCACCAGCGGGCGGATGCGGGTGTCGAACTTCAGCCGCTCCTCGGGCAGGCTGGTGGTGGACGGAGAGGAGCCCTCCCCCTCACCGCGCGCCGAGGCGAAGGGCAGGCGGCCCGTACGCTCGTAGTAGCGGAGGATGGCCCGGTGAATCTGGCGCGAGTTATCCGCCGGGTGGAACTCGAGGGGGCCCTGGGTGATGGTCAGCTGGAGAGGGCCCTTGCTGGAGGGGCCCGGCTGCCACACTCCGCCACGCACGAGCAGCTCGGCCACGCTCATCTTCTGCACTGCCTTGAGGCCCGTATAGGCCTCCTCCTCCATGTGCAGCAGGGAGGCGAGCACCTCGCGGTGTTTGTTCATCCACTCCACGGACTGGAGCGTGGAGGACAGGCCCTTGAAGCGGCTGGTGTCCACGCGGGCCTCGGAGGCCTTGATCAGGTCGAGCGCGCGCGGCAGGGCGGCAAAGATGGCGCTGTCCTCCAGCCACGCCTGGAGCTGCAGCCGCTCCTCCTGCAGCGCCTCCAGCTCCTTGTTCATCCGGTCCAGCTCCCAGGGCTCCACCGCCTGCGCTTGCAGGAAGTCCTCCAGCCGCTTGAAGTGGGCCTGCCAGGGAGCCAGCTGGCCCTCCAGCGTGAAGGCCTCGCGGAAGGGCCAGCGCGCCCAGTCCGCTTCTGGCGTGGTGGGGGCCTGCCAGGGCTTGTCGCTGAGGGTGACGTAGGGCCCCACCAGGGACTCCACCAGATGGATGGCGGTGAGCCACGAGCGCGTGGACTCGAGGTTGGGCGCCTCGGTGGTGGAGGCCGTCTCCTGTGCCTCCTTGCCGGAGACGCTCCACGCACTCCGGTTGCGCAGGCTGGAGAGGACGAACTGACCGAGCGGCTCACTGCTCGAGGCATGCAGGGCGGCCAGCAGGAAGACGACCTGCTCGGGGCGGCACGTGTCCGGCTGCTTCTGGCAGTGCTCGAGGGCGGGACGCAGGTGGGCCTCGCGGATGCCCTGGGTCAGCCGCTTGGTCAGGTTCTCGCGGGCCTGGGAGAAGCTGTAAGGCAGCAGCGGCCAGTAGCCGGTGGCCCGCCACATCACGTCCATGGCCTGGCGCGCGGCGAGCACCTGATCCTGCACCACGCTGCCAGACACCTCCTGGCCCTGGTCGCGCATGCGCTGGACCGTGCTCTCGAAGCGCCCCACATTCTCCTGGGCCTGCGACAACCGCCAGGAGAAGTGCGCGTAGGCGGCCAGCATGGGCAGGCTGCAGGCCGTGGCCAGCATCGCGCCGCGCTTCAGGTGCGTGCGCAGGTAGCGCTGACGCAGCGTCTGGGCGTCATGCGCCTCGGAGGGCACGGAGAGCACGCCCGAGGCGCGGGCCGACGGCGAGGAGAGGTACACCCGGGACAGCTTGGGAACGAAGGCCAGCGTCCCACCCTCGAGCAGCGCGGTGGTGAAGCGGGCCAGGGCCTCGAAGGGGCGGTGGCCCTGGGAGTAGAAGCGCTCCAGCCGTTCGAAGGATTCCACCGGCAGCGAGGTCAGCCCCAGCGCCAGGTACTGCTCCTGGGCCTGGAGGAGGGAGGCCACCTGGCCCTCCTCGCCTCGAGGCGGCAGCGCGAAGGAGAGCGGTACATGGTGGGTGCGGAGCAGCTCGGCGAAGTCCTCGAAGCCCTCCAGCGTGTCCATGTGCGTCAGGCACAGGCGCGTCTCCACCGGGAGTCTGCGTACCTCGGCCAGCAGGTTGAGCTTGCCGCGCAGCAACTGCGCTGTGCGCCGCACCTCGTCGGGCGGGGTCTCCGCCAGCCAGCGCACGTCCAGCGCGAGGACCGCGAGCGCATGCTGGCCCTGGCCAAAGGCGTCCTTCCACAGCTTGCGCAGCGACCGGCGGGCCTGCGGCGTGTCGTCCTCGGTCAGCGGCGCCGACAATTCCTGCACCACCGAGTCGGGCCCAAGGTAGAGCTTCAGCAGCGAGTCGCTCGTGTGGCTGGGGAGGAACTGGCGCGACTGCCGCTGCCAGTCCACGTCCAGGGCGATGAGCTTCGACTTGCCGCTGCCCGCCGGGCCGAGCACCACCGCGCACGGTAGATCTCTCACGGCGGCGCGCTGCAGCCACGGCAGCGCCTTGAGGAAGTCCTGGCGGATCTTCCGCAGCCGCTGGGCCGGCATGGGAGGCGGAGCCCCCAGGGAGGTGGCGCCCCGCTGCCGCCGCCGGCGCATCCACACCGCGAGCGCCACCACGGCGGCCACCAGGAGCAGCACGCCCAGCGCGAGGAACAGCCAGCCCTGGTAGGGGCTCACGTGAGACCCGAGTTCGCGAAGCTTTTCCATGATTCAGCTCTCTCTCCGGCCCACCGTGGGGCCCGTGCGGCGCTGCGCACGTGCGGTGCGCTGCAGCGCCTCCAGAATGTCTTCGAGTGTGTCCAGCACCTGGTCGAGCCGGGTGCGCTGCTCTTGCTGCTGCTGGGGCGAGAGCTGCTGTCCTCCAGGTCCCGGGAAGAGCGCTGCCAGGCCCTGGCGCAGGTCCACCAGCAGCGGCTCGACGCCTGCTCGCAGGGGGCCCAGCTCCGTGTCGATGAGCCGCTCCAGGCGCTCCAGCAGCGCGGGGGCCGCCGGGACGGAGGCGCGCTCACTGCCTGTTCTCGCAAGGGATGCAGTCATGGCGGCGCCTCAGTTGGAGAGCCACCACAGCAGGCCCTGCAGCCCCAGGAAGCAGAGGCAGGCGCCGGCGTAGTAGCGGGCGGGGAACTCGTAGAGCAGGGGCCGCGCGTTCGTGGCTGCGGGAGGCGCGGCAGGCGCGGGTTCGGGGGTGACGATGCGGGCCCCCAGCCGCTGCTTGTACTCACGCAGCTTCGCCGTGTTGCCCAGGTAGCGGCCGCCGAAGCCCGCGGTGAGGCAGAAGTGCAGCAGCTCGAACACCAGCGGCGAGGCTCCTGGCTGGTTCAGCTTCTGGTCCGCCAGCTCGAAGAACAGGTCTCCACCGCCCTCCTCGCCGCGGAGGTGGCGCTGCAGCGGGGGCCAGTCGTACTGCTCGGCCTCGGCCAGGCGCAGCAGCACCCGCTCATCTAGCAGATAGATGAAGGGCCGCAGCGCGTCGTCCACCTCCTCGGAGCGGTAGTGGCTGCCCAGCCCCGAGCGCAGGCCGTCCAGCGCCACCAGTAACTGCTGCTGCAACTGCGCCAGCCCCGCGCGTCCTACGAGGACCTGGGTGCGCTCCTCGCTTCGCGAGGTCTCGGCCGGCAGCCATTGGTCCAACAGCGCGCGCGTCTGCCGGTACTGCGCGAAGACGATCTTCCAATGTTCCAGGTTCATGGCGTTCCCCAGGGGTTGAAAGCTCCAGCGCCGTCCACCGAGGGCCGCAGCTCCACGGAGGCCTCGCCGTTCCATGCGTCCAGCAGGGCCAGCACCTGCTCGAGGAAGCAGGCGACGAGGGCCTCTTGGCTGGCGTCGAAGGGCGCGAGCCGCGCCTCGTACACGTGCCGCAGCCCCGTGCCGCGCAGCGCGCCATCCGGCAGCACGGAGCACCTCAGCGCGCGCAACAGCGGGAGGATGGGGCCGAAGGCGCTCTCCTGGAACGTGCCCAGATAGGACAGGAGGGCGGCCAGCTCGTCCCGCTCCAGGGTGGGGCGGACCTTCCACGAGAGCAGCCGCGTCAGCGCGGGCACGTCCTGGCGCAGGGGGCTCTCGCGAGGCGGCTGCACGTCCCCCAGCACGCGCCACCGCAGTCCCTCCACGTGGAGGCTGGGCGTCGAGGCCTCGAGGCGGCCCATCGCCTCGGTGGCGAAGTGGGGCTGGTACCAGAGCGCGTCCACGTGCAGCTTGCGCGGCTCGAGGAAGGCCTCCGGCATCTGCACCAGCAGCTGGTGCAAGGGGTTGCCATCCGCGGCCAGCTGCTCGTCCAGTTCGTAGGAGGGGCCGGGCCCAGGCACGTGGGCGGGACGCATGGGCTCGCGGCCTCGGGAGCCCTGCACGTAGACGCCCGTCACCGAGTGCAGACGGAAGCCATGGCCGTTGCGCAGCCCCAACAGCGGGTGCTCGGTGCGGGTGCCATCCAGGGTGATGGGTTGTGCGGGCGCGGCCTTGAGGTTGACGACGGGCGCGACGAAGGGGCGCAGGAAGTCCGGGTGGCGCGAGCGGCCCACGGACCACTCCTTCTTCAAGTCCAGGCACAGGCTGAAGCGGTTCCAGGCCTGCCGCGTGGGCGCCACCCGGATGTGCAGGAAGAGCCCCTGCTCCGGGAGCTGGAAGAAGGAGCGCGCGCGCTGCAGGGGGTTGGCGTAGAGGCTCGCGTCATCGGGCGCGAACGGCGTCGGCCCGAAGGAGTGCTCGCATAGCTGCCCCGCGGAGCGCTCATCCGCCTTCGCGTCATACACCACGCGCACCTGCTGCAGATGCTTGCGGAGCGCGTGGTACACCGCCAGGGAACTGCCGTACTCCTCCAGGTGGCGCACGTGGAGGCTGAGCACCTCCACCGGATCCCTCCGAGGGAAGGCCGCGGCGAAGCGGAGGATGAGGCGGTGGCCGCCATCCGCCAGGCTCAGCACCTGCGTCTCCTCCAGGAAGATGGGCAGCACCCGCAGGTCCCGCTCGAGGCGGAAGGAGCCCGCCTCGCCGCCCACGGGCCGCAGGCTCAGCTCGGTGCCTCGGGGCAGCACTGCCGCCTCCACCATCTTCTCCGTGGGAGCCGCCTGCACCAGGCCCGTGGCAGGCAGTGGCTCCAGCAGGCAGTGGAAGAAGCTGGAGAACAATCGCAGCCACGTGGAGCGGAGGTTGCGCAGCGTGGCGTGCCGCGTCTGCACGGAGAAGAAGGCCAGGGCCTCCACCAGCCGGCGCACATCCGGGTCCTCCTGCTCCAGGGGAACGCCGGGGTAGGTGTGGCGGAAGCCCTGGCGGAAGCGCTCGAGCGCCGCCAGCTCCGCGAGGTAGTCCTGATAGAGCTGATTCGTTTCAGCCATGGCAAATCCCATCCGTTCACCCGGGGCGGTGGGCGTCCCGGATGCCGCGTACTCTGAGCGTTCTTCACCGAAGGGGCTGTGAGGGCCCCCATAGGAAGCGTGTGAACTGCGTCACAGGAGCGAGGGCGGTCCGCTCACCCCAGCTTCACGAGCGAGCCGCTTACGCTGGTCATCGAGCCCTTCAGCTCCGCGATCCCCGAGGACTCGAGTCCCAGCTGTCCCTGTGCCGCCACCTTGATGAGCGGGGCTCCCAGCTCCGCCTGGGATTTGCCCTTCAGCTCCAGCTTCACTCCCTCCAGCTTGAGCGGCCCTCCGGTGGCGGACACCTGGCCCTCCATTCCCTCGAGCGTGAGCTTCTGCGTGGCCTTCAGCTCCAGGTTGGCGTTGGAGGAGAGGACCGCGTCCTTCGAGGCCTTCTGCGTCAGCTTCGCGCTGGAGGTGAGCGCCATGTCCTTCGTGCTCTTGAGCTCCAGCGTCTCGTCGCTCGTCCACGCCGACTCCTTCTTGGACTTCAAGGTGATGGTGTCGGCCTCCACGCTGAAGGCCTTGCAGGTGACGCTGATGCTGTCTGCCTTCTGGACGATGGTGCTCGTGTCCGAGTCGCTCTTCACCTCCAGGGTGATGGCCTTGCCATCCAGCATCACCGTCTGGGTGAGCTTGCCCTCGGGATCCTCGACCGTGACGGTGAGGCCCTTCTCCTTGTCCAGATCGATGGTGCAGATGAGCTTCGCCATGGCGTGCCGCTCCTAGTCCTCTTCCTTGATCTGGATTCGCATCGAGCCCTCGCGCAGGCGGATCACCCCCAGGTCCTTCTCGTGGGTGCGCTGCAGCAAGAGCACGGGCTTGTCGTCTTCATAGGACTGCTGGAGGGTGGCGCCGTTGGTGGGCGTCTTGCCCATCAGCAGCTGCACGCCCTGGCTCTCCTGCGGCATCCGCGCGCTGGCCCGCCAGTCCAGGAAGCGCTTGACCCAAGCCCGCTGGAAGTCCAGCGCCACCAGCACTCGCTCTTTCTTGTAGGCGGGGAAGTAGAAGTGGCCCGGCAGCAAGTTGGGATTGAAGGGGGCGCTCACCACCTGGTCCTCGAAGATCGGCAGCTGGATGCGGTAGCTGTCCAGCGAGGTCTTCTCCTCGCTGTAGACCTGCCATGTCTCGTGCTTCTCCTCGCCCACCTCGCTCACCAGCAAGCCTTCGACGTACCGAGGAAAGCGCGGAGGGGTGTACGCGGGGCGGTCGATCCAGCGCTCGTCCTGGCGCTCCAGCCGAGTGCTCATCTGGAAGTGGAAGCCCGCACTCGAAGCCTCGCGCTCCGCGTCGGGGTCGGCCACGAGCGCCTGCCCGTGGAGGCTCATGGAGCGGATCCGGAAGGTGTCCTTCGCGGCCACGCTGGCCGGGTTCCAGCCCTTCTCCGGCGAGAGCTTCACCAGCGTCCCCGGCGCGAAGGCCTGGGCCGGCATGCGCCGCCACTCCAGCTCCAGCTCCATGCCCCGCGCCTCGAGGCGGGCCTTCTCCAGATCCACCCGGGCCTGCACCGAGTCGGCCAGCGGCGTGCACAGCAGTACGTCCTGGCGAAGCCCCTTCACGGCCTGGGCATGGGTGAGCTCCTCGCGCTTGGGGTCCTCGGCCACGGCGTTGAGGATGGTGGCCCCGTGGCGGATGACCTCGGGCAGGTGCACCTCCAGCGAGGCCACCTCTCCGGGATCCAGCTCTAGCGGCTTGCCCTTCTCCGACTTCGCGCCGAGCAGGGAGTAGCTGCCCTTCTCCGCGTCATACGCCAGCACGCCCTGGTGGCGCTCCAGGTACCACTGGAGCAAGTCGTAGAAGCTCGCTCCCAGCTCCCGCTCCAGCCCAAGGAAGAGCAGCGGCTGCGAGACGCCCAGCACGGCGTCCCAGTCATAGGTCAGCTGGATCTTCTCGCCCTTGTGCTCGTCGAGGACATCCTTGAAGGTCTTCTGCGTGTAGAGCGCGCACGGGTGGTGCTGGCGCCACAGCAGCTGGGCCGCGTCCAGGAAGTGCACGGTGTAGCGGCGGTGCAGCAGAGCGGCCTTCGGGCCGGAGCCACCCGGCAGCTCCACGAGCGCCTTGGAGGACACGAGCGCCTGGAGCTTCAGCGGCGTGGGCTTCTGCTTGGGCTTGGCGTCCGTCTGGACGGCGCTCACCTCGAGCGCCACCTCGGCGAGGCCGGGCTTGAGGAAGTCCGGCAGCAGGGTGTCCTTCTGCTTGCCGCCCAGGCTCTTGTTGTCGGTGAGGATGAACTCCACCCGCCCCTCCAGTCCCCAGCCATGCAGCTCCAGATGAAAGGACTGGATGTTGCCGGGAGGGATGGCGTGTGCCTGTCCCTCCACGGTGAGCGTCAGCGAGACGGCCAGCCTGTCCTCGAATGTGTCTGGCATGTCAGTCCTTCCTCTCCAGCCGCACCCGGCTGCTCACGGTGTCGAAGATCAGCCCCAGCCGCAGGGCCTCGCCGCTCAGCAGGCCCGTCACCTCGAAGTGCAGGCACAGGGCGGCGTCCTGGCCACGCAGCGTCACCTCCACGTCGCGCAGCCGGGGCTCGTACTGCGCCACCTGGCGCTGCAGCTCCTCCGTGAGGAACGGCACCAGCTCCTTGCCGCCGCGGTCCCCGGTGTAGTCCCCGAGCCCGAAGCCCTGCTGGAAGAAGCCGTAGCCCTCGCGGGTGTTGAGCACCGCCTCGAGGTTGCGCAGAACGGGGCCCAGCGGCTCCCGCGCAGAGGCGCCGCGGCTGGAGAACCTGTCGAGAAAGGGCCGGCGTGGCATGTCACGTCCTCCTCCAGAAGAGGAACACCTGGGCTCCCTCCAGCGGCGGCGTCACGGGGAGGGAGAGCCCGCCCTCGCGCAGCACGGCCTGCCACTCCTCGCCCTCGGTCGTGAGCTGGTACCAGTCGATGTCCGAGTCGAACGCGTGCGGGAACGAGGGGTACGGCACGTGGCGGAAGGTGAGGCCCTTGAGGGCCTGTCGCCGCACGAGGGGCAGGCGCAGGGGGCTGGCGATCTTCACGCCCTCCAAAGCGCGAGGCTTGTCGCGCTCGTGACGCCGGATCAGCAGGTAGAAGTCGTTCGGCGCGGGCTCCTCCTGGGGCAAGGGCGAGATCACGAAGCGTCCCTCGCGGCAGTCGAGGGGCTGGTACGTGCGGCGGTTTGCCTGGCTCGGGCGGAGGCCACCCGCGAGCAGCTTCATCCACTGCCACAGGCCCGGGCCCGGTGCGTCGTGCTCGTAGGCGGGCAGCTCCTCCGCCGGCTCGCACTCCAGGTAGCAGCACATCTGCAGGTACAGCTCGCGGAGCATCGAGAAGAGGTGGTAGGTGGAGGGGTGGAGGCCATGGCGCATGTCCGCGCGCAGGCCCTGGGCGCGGCGCACCTCGCACAGGGCACGCCGGGCATTGGAGAGCCGGTCGCCGCGCACGTAGTGGTCACGGATGGCCGTGCGCAGCTGCCCGTGCGCCTGCTCCAGCAGCTCGTCCAGGCAGGAGAACAGCCCATCCAGGAACGGGTGGGGGCTGGCGCGCAGCAGGGGAGGAAGCTGCTCCCGCGACAGCTCCCACCGCCCCAGCTCATCCTTCTGGAGCTCGGCCAGCGGCAGCGAGCTGATCGCCCCATCCAGGGCCTGCTCGGCGGAGAGCTGGAGGATGTGGAGCGCCCGGTGGAGCGCGGGAGGATCCTTCGCGTACAGGGGAATTCCCTCGGCGCCGCGGGTCTCGTGCATCAGGTGGAGGTAGAGCGTGAGCCGCGAGCGGCCCGTCTCCTCCAGCGAGATGGGCGCTACGGTGGCGTTGCCGGGCACCTGCACAAGCTGGCCACCCGGCATGAGGGCTGTCAGCGAGCCGAGGGAGAAGGTGCCCTCGGCCAGCTGGGCCCGGTTGAGTTCGAGCCCACCGATGCCCACGGGAGGCAGGCCGGTGAGCTCCGCTGAGAGCAGCGTCTCGGCGGAGAGGACTTCGTCCTGGGCGCGGAAGTGTTCGGGCAGGAGCATCTGCCCCGCCTGCCAGCGGACGCGGGCGATCTTGTGGGGATCCATGGTGGGCTCGAACTCAGCGGGTGGGGTGAGGCCTGGCGGCTACTTGCCGCTCTTGAAGCCCCACTTCTTCTCGACCTTCATCTGCGGCGCGCTGGCCAGGGTCACCTGCTGCTCCTGGGGCTGCGGCTTGATGCCGATCTGGAAGGTGAAGTTCTGCGGCGAGGTGACCTCCTCCGCCGGATCATCGTCGACCATCACCTTCAGCTCGTCCCCGCTCTTCTCCACCAGGCCCTTGAGCGCGGACTTGTGGAAGCTGGACTTGAAGTACTTCTTCTCCAGCGGGTCGAACTGGTAGATGGCGTAGCTGAACTCCACCTCGATGTTGGTCAAGTCATTGAGGATGAGCATGGCCAGCGTCTGCCGGTTCTCGGTGGAGATCTGCCCGGCGAAGTACATGGAGTCCGTGGAGCCCGTCTCCCACAGGTAGTGGTTGAGCACCCCAACGGCCTTGATGTCCTTGGTGGGCTGCTCCGGATCCTTGATGGTCTCCAGATCGGCCTTCAGCTCCTTGCCCCCGACCTTCATGGTCAGGAGCACGCCGACGTTGCTCTGCTTGTCCTTCTTGAAGTTGAAGCCCTGGTACACATCCAGACTGCGGCTGAAGCGAGGCATGGTGTTCTCTCGTGAAAGGGATTGGGAAAGAGGGATTGGGGACTAGCCGAGCCGCGACTCGAGCTGCAGCTCGACGTTGAGGCCCTCGAACTGGATGTGCGGCAGGACCGACACCTTGCAGTCGTACCAGCCGATCTCACCCGGGCGCTTGGCCACGAGCACCTGAGCGGACTTGAACGGGAAGCGCCGCAGCGTGAGGTCATCCGGGTTGCTCACCGCGGTCACGTAGTCCATCAGCCAGTTGCTGATCTGCTGGTGGACGTAGACCTCATCGGCGGAGCTGCCGATGTTGTCGCGCATGATGCTCTTGATGTAGTGCGCGAGCCGGGTGATGGAGAACGTGTACGCCATGTTGGTGACGAGCTGGGCGTTCTCCGAGTCCTTCGGATCCTTGTAGCGCTTGGCGCGCTTGATGGACGGGGTGCTGAAGAACGTCGCCTCGGCCTCGTTCTTCCGGTACACGAGCGGCATGAAGCCGTGGCGGACGAACTCGTACTCGCGGAAGTCCGGGATGCACATCTCCACCGGCATCTGCATCTCCTGCTGACCGCGCAGGGTGAAGGTGTCCACCGGCAGGCCCTGGATGCGGCCGCCGCCCTTGGGGCCGCGGATGGACTGGCACCAGCCGGACACCTCGAAGGCGCTGGCCAGGTTGCGGCCGAAGAGGATGGCGGCATTGCCCCAGAGGTACTTCTTGGAGTCGCCGTGGGCCTCCTCGGTGAAGTTGAGCACCTCGCACGGGTTGGTGACGGGGTTGTACGGCAGCCGCACCACGTAGCGCGGGAGCGCCAGGCTGATGTACGCGGCCGACTCGCTCTCGCGCAGCTCCGCCCACTTGCCGTAGCGCGGGTGGTTGAGCACTCCGTCCAGGCTCTTGAGCGACTCGAGCTGCTCCACGCTCTCGCAGTCGAAGAACTTGTAGCTGGCCGAGGCCACGAAGGGGCAGTGCGCCGCGTTGGCCACCCAGCTCATGCGCTCGAGCCACTGCAGATCCGGCCGGGACGCGGTGAACTCGTACAGCCCGATCATCGTGCCGAACGGCCGGCCGCCGTACTGGTCGTACTCGTGGGTGTAGACCTTGTTGAAGAGCGAGCTGGAGAAGATGCTGCTCGCGTTCTTCTCGAAGTCCTGAGCCAGCTCCTGCTTGGACACGTCGAGCAGATCGATGTTGATGTTGGCCTGGAAGTTGGTGTGATTGACGAGGTCCTCCACACCGCGCCACGTGGACTCCGCCTGCTGGAAGGTCTCGTGGTGGAGGATCTCGTTGACCTGGGCCTCGATGAGCTCATCCAGGCGGGCCACGGCGTCCATCACCTGGCCCTTGTCGAAGCGCGGCCGGCTGTCCTCGTCCTGGAGCGGCTTGACGTTGTGGAGCAGCGCGGCGAGCGCGGACATGAACCGGCTGTCGGTGGAGATCTCGCTCTCCTGGCGCGAGGTGGGGACGAGGCCGGTGCCAATCATGGGCTCGGCGGTGGTGGGCGGGGTGCCCAGGCCGCGGCTCTTGAAGAGTTCCTGCAGGTAGTTTTTCTCAGCCATGGTGGGTGTTTCCTTGTGGGGTGACAGGGGGTGGAGGGGAACTCAGTTGCCGGCCGCTTCGCCGGGGGGCAGGCGGAGGTTCTCGAAGCCCTTGAGCGCGTCGCTCTCGAGCAGCTGCTGGATCTGCTCCGGGTGGGCGTAGAGCTCGGAGAGCGTGCGCCAGAGCTCCTTGCGGTTGTCGATGTCGGCCTGCATCTCGAGCAGCAGCTTGCGGAGGATGAGCAGGGCCTTGAGCTTGGGCACGTGCTGGACGAACTCGTCCGGATGGAAGGACTTCATGCGCTCGATGGGCAGCTTCACGTTCATCGTGCCCTCGCCGCTGGAGGTGGTCTTGTCGGGGACCTGGAACTCGATGGACATGTCCATGTCCTTCATCAGGTCATCCAGACCGCCGGGCTTGACGGAGCGCAGCTTGCGCTCGTCGAGATCCACCTTGCGGTCCTTGGACGAGCCGAGGGAGAGGTCGCCGAGGACGAGCATGCGGAAGGGGAGGTCAACCTCTTCCTCCTGCCCGTTGATGGTGGTGCGGTAGGTGAGGGTGATGCGGGACGTGGGAAGTTTGTCTTGGATGGGCAAGGCGCTCTCTCTTTCTGTCTGGGATGACCGGAGGCCGGGTGGCTCCCGGGTGCTGCGTAATCTGTGGGAAATGCCCCGGAGGCGCTGTGAGCGCGCTCACGGGACGCGAGTGAAGTGCGTCACAGGGGCCTGCTCACTGCTTCCAGCTTCAGGGAAGAGCGTCGGCGCGGAAGATGACGACGGAGCCCTTGCCCGCCTCGAAGAGATTCGTCGCGTCGGTCGTCGAGTTGAGCCAGCGTGAAGGGTGGGTCATGTCCAACGATGTCTGCGGCCGCATCTGAAGGTGGCCGCTGCTTGTCCGTTTGTAGGCCCAGACCCTTGCTGCATCGTCGGTGATGCCGTCGACATGGAACAGGAAGCCTCTGCTCTTGCAGCACGAATACCGGGGAGTCATTCCGCAGGATGTGACGAGGTGCACGTCCACGTCCGAATGGACAGCTTCTGCGGCGCGCTGCTGAGCGTGATCCAGACAGATCTCGAGCGCGAAGCGCATTCCACTCATCTGGAAGTCGATACCGCCGCCGAGCCCCGTCCTGCTGCGCTCGCTGGTCTTGTACGTGGTGGGGCGGAGCCGCCGATTCAGCTCCGGGAGCGTCTTGATTCGTCCGTGTAGAAACTCTCCATAGATCTCACCCTGCAGGTGCCCCGAGGGCTTCCAGGTGCGAGTCCGGCCGTGCTCGTTCGCACTGTTCCGGTGGCGCATGTATTTGCCCGTGGGTCGCGCTCCCGACGTAGGCATGAGGGTCTTGGGCTTGCCACGGATATGTGCGCGTCCACCCTGGGCCGGATCGTCATGGAACAAATCGCCTCGCCCGAAGTTCGGCCCGAGGAAATCGATGGCGGAGACGTATTCCTTGTAAATCAGCCGCGAGTCGCTACTGCCATGCGCGAGAGCGTCCTGCTCGCTGGCATCCGTTTTGCCGGTGACGCGCACGCCGCCATTGCGCACGAGGGAGATATTGAGAATCTCGGTCTTGGAGTTCTCCTCGGGCATCGCAGCGAGTGCAGTGCCAAGCACGAACGTCCACTTCTTGTAGTGCGGCTTGGCGAGGAACGTGTCCAGGAACTCGTTGATGTACGAGACATCTTCGATGTTGTAGACGCCGGCCGAACCGCCACGGAAGAAGAACTCTGGTGCGGCAAAGATCTTCTTGGCGCTGGTGTCGATGGCTGGATGCATTCGCGCTGCGATGATGGCGTCGGCCAGCACCATGCATCGAGCCCTGATGTCATCGCGGCCATTCGCGAGGCCTGGGTAGTTCACGCGCTTGCTGAGTGCGTTCGATGTTCCATTGGCCGCTGTTTGGAGTTGATAGCCGATGAATTGAACTTTTGACATGGTTGGCTCCCTTGGAGGTACTTGGCAGGAGTGGGTCAAGCCACTCTCTGCTCGGTCGAAACGCTGGGTATCTGGCCGCTAGACGTGTCTGGGGTTGGATGCGCGAGGTTGCCGCGGAAGAGCAAGAGACGTTGATGAAGGTTCTCAGTGCCCGCCAGCGGGACATAGCCGAGGTAGTTGTCTGGCTGGAGGCGGGCTGGACCGCTCGGATCGCGCAACACCATCCACGCGGTGAGTGGCGCCGAGCTCTGGGAGAAGACAGGGAGGAGCCTATGGGAAAGGCGCAGCGGAGCTTCCATGGCCCACGGTGTTCCTATTCCGCAATGACTTTCATTGAAGAAGACCGTTACTTCCATGCCGCCCGTGGGCACAGAGGCGAAGCCCCCCAACGCCGTGGAGTCTCCCAATGCCGTGACACCGAGCTGCGAGCCGTGGGCTGGCACGGCCTGAGTGCGCACCTCACGCCGTACGGACACTTCGGCCTCTGGGAAGACTTGGGCGAACAGCCAGTGCAGCGTGCTCGGGCTGGTGAGGCTCAATAAGCTCAATCGGTTCTGCGCCGCTTCCTCCCAGCCGGGAAGCAGCGAGGCGCTTCGTTCAGGGTAGAGCCCCGCGAAGCGCGCCCGGAGCAGTTCGTGGTCGAAATAGCCCAGGAAACGTTCCATCCGCTCGCTCTCCAGCGGATCCAGCTGATTCATTGTCTGATGCAGGAAGGTGGGCAGAGGAGACTGCACGCTGAGCAGCCCGATGTTCACCGTGATGATCACCCGGCTGGGTGACTCGTCGCTGAACTGGATGTCATGCACCAGGTGGCTCTGATGCACGAGCGTGCGGTGGCTCCGGTATTCGATCAGCTCCAGCGCATACTTTTTGTGTTTCAGCAGCACCAGCAGAGCGGGCATGTCGAACCCGCGGATGCGCTCGCGCAGCCGTTGCTCGAATGAGAGGTCTCTCATGGCGCGTCCTCCACACCGGAGGAGGAGTTCAAGAACGCCTGCAAGTCCGTCCGGTAGAGCCGCTCGAGGGCACGCTCACCCAAGGAGCGAGGGCTCTGCATCCGTGGCTCGATGCTCCCCGCATGCGCGCTCAGGCCCGAGAGGAAGCGTGTGAAGAGCGAGGGCAGATAGACGAGCGGATCGAAGTGGTCGATCACATGGAGCACGTCCGTGGCAATCATGCTGGCCCGCGAGAAGTCCTGACGCTCTACGAGCTGATCGAATGCGGTCAGCTTGTGCAGCAGTTGCTCGAGCGCCGGAGAGGGCTCCAGACCAGGCTGTGGCGGCAAGCGGGGCTGCGGGACCGCCACGGGCTCGAAGAGGATCTCCTCTTCGGAGTCATCCTCGGCTTCAAGTGCCTGCTCCTCGGTGGCTTCTTCTTGCTCTTCGTCCTCCTCATCTTCCGCCTCCTCCTCTGGATCGGCGGAAGGCGCCTCCTCCCAGCGCTCAGAGATGGCCGCCGCCCTGGGGGACTCCTCAGCCTGGGCCCGCGCAGGGCGGGCTGGAGTCTCCGAGAAGAGCTCGCGGTTCTCCGTCAGCCAGCCGGTCAACTGGAGCAGCCGGGTAGTACCCCCTCCTTTGGGCAGGAGCTGTTCAAGAGCCTCGAACAGCTCACTTGCGCGCTGGAGCGCTTCCTGAATCTCAGACGCCTCGCAGCTTTCGCACCACTTGCGCCACACGTCGTCCTGGGCCCGCCCATGGAACTCCAGGTGCTTGTGAAGCGACTTGAACAGCCAGAGCAGCCCACTGTCCGCCACGACTGGCTTCTTGTCGCTGGGGCCAAGCTGCTCCCAGCTCCGCGTGAGGACTCGGTGCAGGGCGGAGAAGATCCCGGGCAGAGCGCGCGGGCCGCGCTCCAGGAAGGCACCGAAGAGGCACGGCGTTACCAGCCGCACATCCCGGAGTCCCTCGGTGAGCAATGCCTCGGAGGCGCGCGCCGCCTCGTCGTAGGCGCTCCGGGCCATCAGCGCGGTGACCCGATCCACCCGCGCCTCCACCTGCTCGGGCGTCAGCGAGGAGACAGGAGCAGAGGCCGTGCTCAACGCGCGCTCCAGCGCCGCGAGCGAATGCAGAGACTCAGCCATCTTGCACCGCCGTCTGGCCGGGGTTGACGATCTGGATGACGCCGCCCCAGTTGCACATGCACTTGGAGGAGCTGTCCAAGGCCGGCATGTTGCCGATCATCACCTTGGGACAGCCGGGTGCCCACGGCGCCGCCGTCGCCGGAATGCAAGGCATTGGGGTGAGCACGCCCAGCGCCGCCGCCGTGGCTGCGGCCACCATCGGATTTGCCATGGATTGGCACATCCCGAACGGGGGGATGTTCACCAGCGGCTTGTTGTCCATGATGTTGGCGGCCGGAGTGGTCGCCATCACCTTGTTCGCCGGGAGCACCACCAGGCTGGAGGGCGCCACGCCGAAGCTGCACTGGAGCATGGCTCCCGTGACGACTTGGATTCCCATCGGTCATCTCCTCGTTTCGGAAGGGAGCGCGGCGTGCCGCACCTGGGCCCGCAGCTCCGTGAGCGTCTGGAACAGCGGCTCCTGGGCTTTGTGGTAGAGCGCGCCCGTCAGGTACTGCGCGTGGCACCACGCCGCGTCCACCTGGCCCTCTTTCAACCTCGGGTAGAGCGGGAAGACCTCGAACCGCTCTGGTACGTGCTCGGCGCCAAGCTGCAGCTCGAGGTACCGGCGCACCTCCGCCAGGGACAGCGCCGCGCCCTGCGAGGGCGCGCCCGTGAAGACGAGCAACATCGAGCGGAGCTCGCCCGAGAGGCCTCCCGTCGGCACGGTGAGCAGCGAGGTGGAACAGGGCGGAGACATGGCCGCCAGCGCCTCCGTCACCTCGGCCATGAGCGGGACCCGGCCCTCGTGCCGCGCATCCCACGTCCCGCCGTAGAGGTACTTCTGGCGGAGGCGGGAGAGGATGACGTGCCCTGGCGGCCGCCCCTCCGAGGGCAGAAGGGTGAAGACGCCCGAGTCTCCTGCGGCCCGCTGTCCACTCCGGTCGAGCGCCTCCAGGGCCCAGCGGCGGCCCGGCGCCGGAGCGGCCTCGGCGTGGACATCTCCCACGCGCCGGAGCGAGCAAAGCACTGCGCCTCCCGCGGCCGCATCCACCAGCACGTTGGAGCAGGGCACGGACTCCAGCCCGCACTGCTTCACCCACGCGCGCCACGCCTGCCAGTCGAGCGGGGCCTCGGGGTTGCGGAACCAGCCTCCTACGTTCTTCAGCGGCGTCCGGCTCCGCAGCAGCACGTCCCTCAAGGCCGGGGTGACCCCGAGCGCCCGCACCGGGTATTCGGTCAGGAGGCTGGGGCGCTCCTCTACATCCGAGGGCTCGAGGTGGAGGAATGTAGCTCCGCGCAGCAGCGTGGCGAAGATGAGCGCGGGCAGGTGCTGGAGTGGGTGGAAGCCCGGAGCGGTCAGGTGATCTCCCGGCGCCAGCGCGAAGGTGAGCAGCCCATCCACCAGTGCGCCGAGCCAAGCCTCTCCCGCCTTGAGCGGCACCGGGGTGGAGGGGAGCGCCGCCAGAGGCGAGAAGAACAGGCCCACCGGCTCGTCCGGCTTGTACGAGTATGAGGCGAGCGCTGGCGCCGATGGCCCCGTCGTGGGCAGCAGGCACTTGGCGTAGGCGCCCAGCAGCGGCGCCTGGTGTGGCTCGGCGGCCACGTGGCCCGGTGCGAGCGCGGCGAGCCGGCGCGCGACGAAGCGCTGTCCCACCGGCGGCAGCAGGCTGATGCAGGCTCCCAACCCCAGCGCTGCGGCGAGGCTCACCCACAGCTCGGCGCCAGGGTGGAACATCAGGCACACCCGGGCTCCCGGTTTGACGCCTCGATGCTCCCACGCTGCGGCCCGCCGGAGGGCCTGGTCGTGCAGTTGGCGGTAGCTCAGCGTCTGCCAGCCGCGCGTCCGGTCATACGTGCGCAGCGCGATGCGATCCGTGGTGGCGTGCCGGACGATGAGATCGTGGAAGAAGTCGTGGTGCTGGCCCGTGCGGCTCTTGAAGGCCGCGCCGCGGCCCGTGTACGCCGGGGCCAGCGCCGAGGCGAAGCCCTCCGGATCGCTCCAGCTTCGCGGGAGCCACTCGGGGAGGCCCTCGGTGGGGGCAGCTGCCTCGACGTGCTGGAGAATGGCGTGGAAGTCGAAGGACATGGCGGCCTCAGGGAGTCGTCTCGGAGACGGCGGTGGGGTCGCTCAGGACGGTCATCTCCACCCGCCGCGCTCGCGCCAGGTCCTCGGGCGTGGGGGCGTGTGCGGAAGCGGCCGGGCTGGTGATTCGCACCCGCAGGCGCTCCAAGGGCACGCCCTGGCCCGCCAGGTAGGTCCGGAGCGCTTGCGCGCGCCTCAAGGGCAGGAGGCGATCGGCCTGCGCGGCGTCCTCCTGGCCCGCGTACCCCTCGAGGAGGACGATGGACTTGCCGGGCTCCGAGCGCAGCAGCTCGAGCACCGCCTGCGGCAGGCTGAGGTCTGCGGGCAGCTCGGCCCGCCCCGGCTCGAAGAGCACGGAGCCCTGCAGCAGGGGCGTGGCGTGGGCCAACGGAACTGCGGTGGGGAGCAGCTCCCGCGTGGGCACGGGGGCCACGGCCGGGCGGGGCACCTCGCGGCGTGCGGCGGTGGCCTCCGGCTCCAGCGTGAAGTGAGGGATGGCCTCCGTGAGCCGCTCCAATGCGGGCGGGGGCTCCATGAGGAAGTTCACCCCCAGCAGCACGCGGGCGGAGGGCGTTCCGGGCGCCGCGCCCAGGCCGGGGCCTCCCAGGGCGAGCAGCTCCACCCGAGGCATCAGCGGCCACCGCACGCCGCCCAGCAGCTCCAGGGAGGGCTGCTTGTCGTCGCTCGCGAAGGCGCCCCGGAGGGCGAGTTCGCCGCGAAGCCCCGGGTTCGCCGTGGCCAGCACCGCGCTTACGCGCAGCTCGGGGACCACGGGCGGCGAGCCTTTGCGGAACAAGGGGTTGGGCGGCCGCAGCAGCACGCCCGCCTCGAGCGAGGGGTGGAGCCAGCCCCAGTCGAGCCCCAGCGTGGCCCCGGCTCGGAAGCGCAGGCCCGCGTCGCGCGCCAGCGCGGAGCCGCTCCCCACAGGTAGGCCCGCGGCGAGATCCACCGCGAGGTTCACGGGGTGCTCCTCGCGGCGCGACAGCAGCCCCAGCCGGGCCTGGAGCATCGGCGTCCCGAGCCCGCGCGCGGTCAGCGGCGGCAGGCCCAGGAGGCTGGGATCCCCGCCTTGCTGCCAGAGCACCGCGGGGATCTGCGCGCCCACCTCGAGCCACGGCAGCACACCGTAGCTGGCCGCCAGCATGAGCGAGGCGCGGTGCCGCACCCGCTCCAGGTGCGACTCTCCGTCCTGGAGCACGAGCGGCAGGTGCTCATAGTGGCTGACGAGCCCGGCGCTCACGCCGGTGGGGACCAGCAGCTCGCCGTGGCTGGACAGGAGCGAGCCCTTACCGAGGTTGAGCTCCAGGCGCTCCAGCTCGAAGCCGGAGGGGGCCGTCTGGGACCAGGCGGCCGAGTGACTGAGGAAGCCCGCCACGGCGGCGGCGCGGATCCACGCGGGAAGGTGCATGCGTCGCACTCTGCCGAGGCGGCTCCGCACCCGCTGTGGAGGGCTTCATAGAAAACCTGTGTGCCGCTTCACTGCGGCGCCGCCCTTGTGTGGCAAGTGGCTCAGCCGCCAAACGCCTTCGAGAGAGCCTTCTCGAGCTTCGACTTCTCGGGCTGCAGCGCGCTCGCGGGCGAGCCCACACCCGTCGCGGCAGCGAGGCCCGGGCGCAGGCCCTCGGCCAGGCTGGGCTTGAGGTGATGGCGCACGTCGAGCGCGACGTCGGTCTTGAGGTGCGTGCCCACGCCCGCGGCGGCGTTGACCTGCGCCGACTGGCGGAGGAAGCCATTCTCCAGACCGAGCTTCCCACCGGCCTGAGCCGCCGCGCCCGCGACCAGGCCCGCGGTGGCGGAGCCGTGCAGCCGGCCCAGGTGCCCACCCGCCGTGCCGTACACGCCTGCGGTGGCCCCCGCGCCCGCCTGGGCCGAGAGCAGCGCCGTGCCGGCCTTCGGGTTCAGCGACGCGGCGGCCTCGGCGAAGGCGGCGGCTCCGGCCTTGGCCTCGCCCTTGAGGAACCCGCCCACGTGCCGGTTGACGTCATGCGTGAGGCTGCCCGTGACGTTCACGCCCGTCTCCGCCCGGCCCGTCAGCGCGGCGGTGTACGCGTGGTTCTTGTTATCGAGCTGGATGCCCGCCTGCGCCTGCCCCTTGAACGCGGTGGCCTCGCCGGTGAGCTGGGCGCTGGTGATGCCCAGCCGGCCCGCGTGCGTCTTCTGGGCCTGGAAGGAGGCATTCGGCCCGTTGATCTCGGCCTGGGCCGAGTGCTGAATCACACCGCCCGCGCGGTGGTTGATGGTGGAGGCCGAGGCCGAGCCGAGGCTGGCCTTCGCCGTGCCGCCGAAGACGTCCTTCTGGTGGGTGGTGCCCGGCTTGTCGAGGTACTTCTTCGGATCGGCGCTCAGCGGCGCGGTGAGCTTGTTGGTGCCGCCGGTCGCCATCAGGACGCCGGCATCGCCCGTGTTCTGCACGAGGGGGCTGTACTTGGGACCGCCATCGGGCAGGGCCGGGTGCTTCAGGGCGTCCGGGCCCTTCGGCTTGGCCTCCGTCAGCGGCTTGGCACGCGTCAGCGGCTTGGGCTCGAACGAGGCCGGGGCCGAGGAGAGGGGAGCAGCGCGGGTCAGCTTGGAGCCGATGGGGGCCATGGGAGTTCTCCTGGACGGTGTCACCGCGGGCGGTGAGGTGAAGTGATGCCCTGTCCTTCTGCATCCGACATGCCAGCACCTCGTCCCAGGGGAGAGCCTGCAAGGGCTGGTGAGCACATTCATCAGAGCAGAGGGCTTGTCACGGGCCGACCCAGGAGGCCTCCCAGGGGGAATGGGCCGGGAGCGTCCTGATGACCCCCGTCATCCACCGGTGACTTCAGTCACCACCTTGGAAACAGGCTCCTGCGACATAGGTGCAACCGGACCTTCAGGAATGGCCCCTCCCGCCCATGCCGTGAGGAAATCGCGGAGCTTGCGCTGAACCCTGGCTGCCGGAACTGCCGTGCAAGCCGCTTCGTACGCGGGAAAGGACCGTGAACCTGCCCGGCTCAGCTGTGGAGGCACCCAGGTACACCGTCCCCCGTGTGGCCCTTTCGTGTTCTGCCAGCCGGGCGGCCAGCCGCTCAACGCTGGGATGGCCAAGCACCTGCTCCTGCGGGCGCTGCGGATGGCGGGCGTCAGCCATGCAGAGTGCTGCATCGGCTGGTACAGCCTGTCGCTCAGCGCAGCGGTAGTTCGTGGAAGAGGATTCCATCCATCCCGAGGCGCTGGACGGCCTCCTTGAAGTGCTCGGTGCCGACCAGGACGCTTTCGAAATCGGCCAGGCGAAACACATCCGTATGTGGCGGCAGCGAGGCGGCCTTGAGGATGAGCTGCTCTGGGAGTTCGGAGCCCTCACGCCCGCACCGAGGACAAGGCGCAGGGGGTTGGCGCAGGCAGTCAGCGTGCAACAGTCCGTAGGGCATAAGCTGGAGTTCCATCAGGTCTGGCAGCTCTTTCTTCTGACGGAAGCTCAGCTGCGGCTGATGCCCCGCCAACCCCCGAAGGCCGGCCTGTTGCAGCGTCTCCATGGCCTCGCGTCGCACCAGCAGCGTCCAGGGATTCTGGAAGAAGAAGGAGCCGAAGCGCCCCCACGCGTTCCCGACAAGGGGACCGAACCGCGTTCCGGGAGGAAGAGGCGCTCCTTCAGGAGCCCAGGGGCGGATCAGCTCACGCAGCCGTTCGAACTCATGAAGAGGCTCAGCCCTCGGCACCACGAACGCTGCCTGCTGGGGATGCCGTGATAGGTCGACGCAGGGATAAGCCACCGCCGCGTTGGCCCATGTAGCACCGCACCCAGGACACTTCGCTCCGGGGAGGAACCACTTGGATGCGGCACTGATGTCCCCTGTGTAGCCCGACGCTCGGTTCTCCCTCAACTCGTAGAATCGCATCCGATTTGCGCTCAGGGTGCCTCATCAGTAGGGCACCATCGAGGCTCCTGTCAGATCGTACTTCACGATCAACTTGATGGCGTGCTGCCAGATCTCCTCGGGTGTGGCTCGCAGGCGGCCCCTCGTGAAGTGACGCCATTCCTCATTCCACCGGCCTCCGCGTTGGCCTCCGAGGTGGATCCGAATATGCACTTCACGAGGAATCAAGAGCGTGTACTGGTGGATGTTGAGGCCCTGCTGCTGGAACCATGCGGCGAGGTCCGGGGCCTGCGGGAAGATGTGGTGCTTCACGAGGCGGTCGCGCGGGAGCGGGCGCTGACTGGGCAGGGTCGGAGCGGGGTGGTTGTGCCAGCGGATTCGGAAGACGGGCTCGGCGCCTGGCCGAGGTAGCCGTCCCCCTCTGCGCCACCCGCCAGGAGGCCTGAGCCCCGGCCATCGAGTCGGTTCGATCTGGCCAGGGCTTGCTCCCCTGGCTTCTGTCAAGTCCCTGCAGCGGAAGAAGGCACAGGTGTTTTCGGAGCAGACCAGCTCAAGGGTGGTGTTGTCCTGGCAGCCTTCTTCCCAGGAGACTTCCTGGGGTTCCTCCTCAGGCAACGAGACATTCGTGGAGGCGCAGGCAGCCAGGAGCACACCGACGAAAGCTACCCAGCCAGCAGGGCTTGCACGCATGGCTCTGGAGTCTACTGGCTCCTGTGCGATGAACGGTGTGGAGGCGGCGGGAATCGAACCCATGCCGGCGGTGCGAAATCTCTAGCAGAATCGCGCCCTTGCCTCGCAACCGCCCGGAATGATTTGGATTCGTTATCCCGCCGCGTCCCGTGTCGTCCCGTCCTGTCCCAGCACATTCCGCAGGCTCCTGCGACATACGTGCAACATGACGGAGGACGAAACCGTGCGGGGGTAACTATCCCCAGGCATTCAGGAAGGCCGCCTCCCGTCCATGCCGTGAAGAAGTCGCGGAGATCCCGCCCCCGCATCTCCAGGTTCGCGCCGATGGTGGCCAGCGTCGCATGTTCCTCTGCCGTCATGGCGGCCCTGCCAGGAGCGCCGCAGACGCAGGCGAGTGGAATTCGGGTGGCCTGCTCCATGACACCGCAACGCGTCAAGGGCGTGGCCTCGCTGCGGCGCTCCTCACTTACCGCGAAAGACGACCGAGCCCGCAGATTCTTCTGCATCATTTTGACTCCTTCTGGCTCACTTGTCGTTGGCAAGGACTGCGCTGCGCCTCCCGAGCGGTGCGTTGCAGCCCGAAGATCGACGCTCCTACGGAGGCATCCGCCGGGGGCCTGGAGCGGATGAAATGTACCGGGCGGGATTTACGTGTTTGTTGGCGGCAGCAGTCGTTCTTGGCGCGTTGAAATGCACCTCAAGCGAACCAGGGCAAACGCAAGCGGGAGCGCCAGCGAACCTGAGCACCGCCATCAGTCAGGTCACGGCGGACTCCTGCTCCGTTTGCCTTGACATTCACTTGGGTGACTACAACCTGTTCCTGATCGAGGGCGCCACCACCGTCGAGAGCACCGTCGAGGGCAAGGTGGCAGCGGGTGGCAACATCGCCCTGACGCGCTCCGAAGCGGGCTCGGTGCTGCCAAACAATGCCCCCAGCGCGTTGATGGCAGGTGGTGACCTGACCGTCTCGGGAGGCACCCTCCATGGCGACGTCAGGTATGGAGGTAGTTACACCGACAGGGGCACGGGCTGCGCTTCGGGCTGCACCATGACGCCGGGCATTCCCTCTGACTTCAACTTCGCGGACCGGCGCGACAAGATGCTCGGTCTGTCCTCGCGGCTGGCTGACCAGCAGGGCCTCGACGCCACGCTCGAATATGGCAACGTGAAGATGAACGGCGCGGATCCGTGCCTGAACATTTTCAATGTGACCAACACCCACCTCACCGGTGCCTGGGCGTGGTCCATCAACGCGCCGGCCAGCTCGTTCGTGGTGATCAACGTCCGCAGCACGCACCCCGCCTCCGACAACCCATTCAGCTTCAACGGCTTCAGCACCTTGTTCAGCGGCGGCATCACCCCGCAGCGCGTGCTCTACCACTTCGTGGATGCCACTCGCATCGACATCGGAAGTACCGAGTTCAAGGGTACGGTGCTGGCCCCTCATGCCCGCGTCACCTTCAGCCGTGGACACTTGTTCGGCGGCATGTACGCCCTTTCGCTGAACCTCAGTGGCGCAATAGCCCATGTCAACGCGCTGGACGAGCTGGGGGGAGAGTGCGAGGAGGGGACGAACGCCAATTGTGCGACGAGCTGTGGCTCCACTGGCACCCGGGTGTGCGGGGCGACCTGCTCGTGGGGGGCCTGCACGCCGCCCGCAGCGGAGGCGTGCAACGGGGTGGACGACACCTGCGACGGGCAAGTGGACGAGGGCTTCGAGTGTACTGGCTCGAGCAGCCGGAGCTGCACGGCGTGGTGCGGTGCAGCGGGGATGCAGACCTGCAACCCGGCCACGTGCGGTTACGGAGAGTGTGCCTCCTCAAGCTGTTGCCGGGCGGATACCGACTGCGCGAGCGGCTCCTACTGCGAGGGCAACACCTGCGAGGCGCACAGGGGCAACGGGGCTGCTTGCACCGCGGCCAACCAATGCTCCAGCAGCCAGTGCGTGGATGGCGTGTGCTGCGACTCCACATGTGGCGGCGCATGCGATGCGTGCAACATCCTCGGCAATCTGGGCACCTGCTCATTCCTGCCATCCACCACTGTCTGCCGCGCGGCCAATGGTAGCTGTGATGCCGCAGAGATGTGCATCGGTACCTCCAGCTCGTGCCCAGCGGACGCCAAGAAACCCGCTACCACTGTCTGCCGTGCCTCCAACGGAGCGTGCGACGCCGCCGAGTCCTGCACCGGCACCTCCGATAGTTGCCCGGGCGATGGCTTCCTGCCCTCCGGTACGGCCTGCACCAATGACAGCAACGCCTGCACCCTGGACATCTGCGATGCCTCGGGCAACTGCTCTCATCCCTCGGCCCTTCCCGGCACCTCCTGCGGCTCAGGGCTCATCTGCACCAGCGCGGGCCAGTGCACCGCAGGCTGCTGGATTGGCGGCACCTACTATGCCTCCGGCGCTACCAACCCGGCCGCCAGCTGCCAGACGTGCAATCCAAGCGTCTCCACCACTAGTTGGAGCAACAAGCCGGTCAACACTCCCTGTGGCACTCCCAGTGCTGGGGCGTGGGGCGCATGCGGTGGCTTCAACGACGTCTGCGATCCCATAGGCTCACAGTCCCGCTCCATCACTACCTATACCTGCTCGGAGGGAAATTGTGCTGGCTTCACCAGCAGCGAAAGCCAGTCCTGCTCACGTACCACCACCGGTACACCATGTAACGATTCCAATTCCTGTACGACCGGAGATGTCTGCAACAGCAGCGGCACCTGTGGCGGCACGCACATCTGTGGAACCCTCAACCAAATCCGGGTGTTCGGAACCACGACTGGAGAAGGAGCCGGCGGCAACCTTGTCTGGGCACGTTCCAACGGTGGTGCGGCTCCGGGCGGCGGCATCTCAAACCAACTCCCCCAGGCTCTGTACCAACCCATTGATTGGTCGACAGCGATCACACCTCCCCTCCAGCCAAATCAATATTTCATGCTTTTCGGCAACGAAGGCAGTGAACCCGTCACTCGAACCTTCGAGTTCTATGACGCGCGCGGCATTCTCATGGAGACGATCACTTTCGGCCCCATCGAGACACAGAAGATAACTCGGAGTATTCACTGGAACGCGAGCGACGAATTCACCCTCTTCTTCTGGAATGGTCAGTCCGTGACGAGCACACAAGTGATTACACTCCCCGAGTAGTCTCGCCAGCGCTCAGTGTTCCTGGAAACCATGGCCGGAAGCTGCTGCTTTATCAGCGGCTCCCGGCCCCAGTATTCTCAGGGCTCTGTCAGCTGATGTGGCGGAGTTTTGCACGGGGACGAGAGTGGCCTGCCCTGGCATTGTTTTCGCCCCCTGCGGAACGGGTTGCGGAACAAGCTACGGGTTGCCAATTCGTTAGGTTAGCTCCTGCGCCCTGACGGGGTCTCGGGCGAGGACCGTGATGGCTTCCAAGTGTGGGGATGATGGCTTGGGTGGATGCTATGTAACGAGCACCAGTACGGAGACTGAGACGTGTACACGGGATCTCCCGGACTGCGCGAGGCTTCCACCCAGTTCTGGGGAGTAGAGCCCTGCAGCTTCAGCGATGGTTGCGCGGAGACTTTCTCAACCTGGGGAGAGGGAGGGGCTGGAGACGGAGAACTCGCCGCCTGAGGCAACGGCGAAGGCTGAACCGAAGAAGGAGCGGACACCGCGACTTTCCTGGGCCGAGCTACTGCGCAGACCATTCGCGCTGGACGTGTTCGATTGATCAGACGCAGACCGTCTGCTCCTACACGAATTGAGCCTCTCTCAAGATGGAGGCGGCGGGAATCGAACCCGCCACCCTGAGCGCCACGATGATGACGGTCGTCGGCCGCGACGACGTCAAGTCCTAGGCTCCAGTGCTCCGAGCATTGGAGGCTGCGAAGCGGCAAACCCCACCTCAATCCATGTAGCCTGGAGACCCATGCTCACCGCGCTCCTGATCCTGTGCCTGTCCTCCGCGCCTGTTGTGGCACCGAATGTGGCACCGAAGGCTCCCGCCTCACCCACCCTGGAGCAGTTCTTTCGCCAGCCGGATCGGGTGCAGATCTTCCTCTCGGATGTGGACCAGAACTGGGACCAACTGCCTCCCGAGCCGGACACCCGCAAGTTCAGCGGACCCTACCTCCTCACCCGCGAGGGCCCCGCGCTCAGCAAGGAGGATCGCGAGGCCTTGGGGAAGATCTGGGTGTCACCGAAGGACTTCGAGCCCAGGCCGCGTCGCAAGTGCATGTTCAACCCGGACATCACCCTGCGCTTCTGGCGCGGCACGGATTGGCTGGACGTGGTCGCTTGCTTCAGTTGCGAGAAGCTCGCCTTCTACGACTCGAAGCGCACATACCTCCAAGAAGCGGGCTTCCTGGATGACTTCGCCTTGCTGCAGAGGCTGGCGACCCAAGCGTTCCCCGAAGGGGGCTTCTTCAAGAGGTGACCTGCGGTGCCGTAGCTCGAGAGCTTCACGAGACTACGTTCCGTCCAGAAGATCCGACTGGAAGGCGAAGCCCAGGAGCAGATAGGGCATGGCGCGGTTCACGTCCGCCCCTGTGCGGAAGCGATGCTGCAGGTACCACGCGACGTTGAGGATGACGGCTGGCTTGTTGAAGGCCGTGTACCCCTCGTCATAGAAGACATAGGCGGCCAGCAACCCCACGCGCTGGTGGCCATTGTCCACCGTCAGGGCCTCGCCCGCCTCGAGGTGGCGCGGCGTGTAGAGCGGCTCGACCAGCGAATAGCGCGCCCCCACCACCAGCGGCGGCAGCCCCAGGAAGAGCACGTCCAGATCGTTCGCCAGCGTGAAGCCCTTGCCGGGCACCAGCGTGTCCAGTGTGGCGTCGTACCAGACCCGGTCTTCGCCGCGCAGGCCCATGCTCCAGTACTCGGCCGCGAAGCGGTTTCGCACGGCGACGGGCCCCAGCTTCATCTGGACAAAGGGCTCGAGGGCCAGGCGCATCCCCGAGGCGCTGTAGTGCTGCCCCGCGGCCTTGCCGTCATCCCGGGCCGTGTCGGAGGCGTCCGCGTTCGCCGAAGGGCGCGACTGCAAGAAGCCCTGCGCGCCAAAGAAGCCCACGTACTCGGCGGACAGCCTCAGGTTGAAGATGGACAGAGGCTGTACTTCCACCACCGGCCCCACCTTGATACCCGCGGGGCTGAGCTTGGGGTAGACACCCACGAAGAGGAAGTTGTCGCGGAAGAGCGGTCCCTCGTGAGGGTAGAGGCGCCGCTGGTAGCCGCCGCGCGTCTGCAGCTCGAGCCCCAGGGGGTTGAGGCGCGCGACGAGCAGGCTGTTGATAACGAGCCGGCGCTCGGGCAGCGGCGGGGCGGTCTGAGCCAGGACCGGGGTTGGGAGCCAGAGCCCGAGCAGCAGCAGGGCCGCGCGAGTCAGGGGAACAGTCGTCCGGGTGCTGGATTCCACGTGTGCGAGACCTCCTGCCTACCCAAGAGCTCTCATTCTCTCATGGGTGCAGGAGGCGAGCGCTGGACCCCGTCCGTTTTTCTGAATGATTCGGGCCGACACTGGCTCTGTACCCGTGAGGGCCGGTTCAGGCCCCACCGACGTGACTTCACCGGAGAGAGCACCGTGACCTTTTTCAATAGGTTCCTGATGGCCGGGTTGTGTCTTCATCTCAGCGCGGTGGCATACGCCGCTCCTCCTCCGAGTGCGAAGGCGGTAGCCAAGGCCGCCCCGCTGTCCGACGCCGAGCGCTACGCGCGGCGGTGCCAGCCTCGGTCGCCCACGCGGGAGCGCAACCCCCAGGGGACGATGCTGTGGGGCAGCCGGCGGGACTGGGATACGGAGAAGGTGGCGCCGGAGACCCGCAGCGTGCTCGTCTCGGTGGCCCTCTCGCCCGTGAAGCCGGGGGACACTGCGGTGAAGTCCCTCCAGCTCAAGGGCGGCTCCCTGGAGGCCTCCCCAGCGGGTGCGAAGGTGACCGGCCTCGTCCTCCAGGGGCGCTCGAGCGAAGGCAAGCCCGTGGAGGTGGCCATCTGCGAGTCCGAGCCCGCTCCCCAGTCTCCGGAGATGATGTGGTACCGCATCGAGGCCTGGAACCCCGTGGCTCAGGAGTGGGAGAACCCTTGTGTCGCGGTGGACCGTGTCCCCTCACCCCGGGTGCTCGCGGTGAGCGGCGTGTGGGATCTGACCGGCGCGCGCAAGGACTCGGCGGAGCACTTCACCTTTGCCTGTGAGAATGGCGCCATCGCCAAGTGCATTGACTGGGGCTACAAGCCCTGGGAGAGCCGCGGCGGCAAGCCGCTCACCGACGTGCACCAGGCCTGCACGCGGATGGCGCGCGCGGACTACTGCGGCAACGGCCGCAGCCACACGTATCAAGACAACTCCATCGACATGTACGATCCGTTCGGCGTGCTGAAGCGGACCCCCGAGAGCGCGGCGGATTGGGATCCGGCGCTTTCGTTCGAGGCGGCGTGGGGGCCCGACGGAGCGATCTGCCTGGAGCACACGCGTGACGGTCGTGCCCTGGAGACGATCCTCGCGGAGTGCCCCAACCGGTTCCGTAAGGGGGGGGCGGTGGAGCTGGGAGAAGGAGACCGCTGCTCCGTTCAGCGGACGGGAGGGAAGCCTCAGACCGCCCTGTTGCGGAACAAGTCCTATGGCATCCCCGAGGGCGCGGCGCCCCCTGCGAAAGCCCCCCAGCGGTGAGGGCGAGGCCCCGGGAGGTTAGCTGAAGGGCGGAGTCCGATCCGGCGCCGCCGCCTCCCCCAGCAGCCGGCTGAGGTGCAGATCGAACTGACTGTCCACGAGGTTGATGAAGCTCTGGAAGTCCTTCTCGGACACTCCCAAGCGTGCATGAAGGTGGCGCTTGATCTCCGCGCCAAGCTTCTCCCGGATCTGACTCAGCCGCCGGGAGATGGTGGGCTGGCTGGTGCGCAGCAGCGGCTCCATCTTATACATCGACAGCCCATCCACGTAATACAGGCGCAAAAGGTACCGGTCATCGTCCGAGAGTAAGGCAAAGGCCTCGCGAAAGGCATGTCGCAGATCTTCTTGATGATGTTTCTTGATGAAGCGCAGCCCCGGATCTTCCGAGAGGTGGATGGGCTCTGGGAAGTCCTCCGGCTCTTCCGGAGCGAACTCCGGCCCCTGGCGCTGACGGAGGGCGATGCGCACGGCAATGACGCGCACCCAGCCCTGCAGGTCCCCGGTTCCCTTGTACTCGGCGATCTTGGGAGGGCCCTCGTGGGTAGCGACCAGGATTTTCATGCTGGCCAGCTGGCAGATTTCATCAATGGTGGCGGCGGAGCGCTCGCGATGTCTCAACAACCTGGGCAGCTTCCGGAGATAGTGCTGCTCAAACATCTCGGCAGCCATGGGAACCTGATGCAGACAGGCACACGCCAAGTAAAGCTCTTCCACTCGCAGTTGCCCGAGGAGCTCCTCGAGGGAGCTCTCTGGCTTGGAGCCTGGCAGACGCTCGGCCAGGTGTGTCATGAACAGCTCGGGGGCGAGCTTCACCTCCGGCCACCTCGTGCGGGCGCTCTCCAGAGCCTGGTTCAGCACGAGGTTGAGTTCAGCAGCACCCGAGGGAAGGACGAGGCGTCCCCGCACATGCGAGAGAAACGTGGCAGCCAGATCGAGGGGCTCGGGCATTCTCCTGGCTGTACCATGTCCCTTGCGATGCTCGCAATCGAGCCAGCGCCGGGTACCCCGTCGTTTGAGAGGCTTTGAGCGACATGTCTATGTCTTCATCGCCCTGCCTGACGGATGACGTCCTCATGGCGCTCAGCGCCGGTGAGTTGCCCGACGAGGAACTGTCCCACGCCCACCATCACGCCGCACGGTGTCATGAGTGCAGACTCCTGCTGGTGGAGCTCGCACCGCCAGACTCCCCTCCGCCCAGGCTGGGCTCTCCGCGTGGGACCTCCGAACCGGAGCCGGCCAAGGAGGATGGGGCGACCTGGACCCCCCCTCACGTGTGCAACGAGTTCCGCCTGGAGCGTCCGCTCGGGCGCGGCGGCATGGGCGTGGTCTACCTGGCGTATGACACCTCGCTGGACCGGCATGTGGCGCTGAAGTTCATCGCCGACCTGCGTCCCCAGCCCACCGTCCAGAAGTACTTCGAGAACGAAGCACGCATCGTCGCCCAGATACAGCACCCCAACGTCGTCCAGGTGTTCAGCACGGGCGAGGTGGAGGGACACCCCTATATCGTCTCGGAGTACATCACCGGCAGCAGCCTCGCGGAGCTGCCGCTGCCCATTCCCTGGCGCCAGGCGCTGGGCCTGGGGCTGGGACTGGCCCGAGGGCTCGCGGCGGCGCACCGCCGGGGCGTGCTCCACCGCGATCTCAAGCCGTCCAACGCCGTGCTCACTGAGAGCGGCGAGGTGAAGCTGCTCGACTTTGGCCTGGCCGAGCAGCTCGAGCAGGCGCCGGACGGAGCCTCTTCTGGCGGACGCGTCGTCGCGGGCACGGTGGCCTATATGGCTTCCGAGCTCCTTGAAGGGGCGGCGGCGACCGCGCGCAGCGACATCTACGCCCTGGGGCTCGTGCTTCGCGAGCTGTGCACCGGCGTGCCGCCACGCCCTTCCCGGACGGCAACGCCAGAGCCTCCTCCCTCCGGACGTGCGCCGTTCATCGATCCGGACTTCGCCGCCCTCATCGACCGGTGCTGCGCGGCGGATGCGCGGGAGCGCTTCGCCTCGGCCGAGGCGCTCTGCGAGGCGCTGGAGCGCCTGACGCGAATTGTCGCGCCCGTGCCCCTGGCTGCTGGCAATCCCTACCGAGGGCTGGAGCCCTTCGAGGCCGAGCACCGGGCTCTCTTCTTCGGACGCGATGCAGACATTCACGCTGTCCTGGACCGGCTCCGCTATCAGCCTCTGGTCCTCGTCGCGGGAGACTCGGGTGTCGGCAAGTCCTCGCTGTGCCGCGCGGGGGTGCTGCCGCAGGTGGTCGCGGGAGTTTTGGAGGAAGGCCGGGAGACCGTCACGGTCACGCTCTGGCCTGGACGGCGCCCGCTGGAGGCACTGGCCGCCGCTCTCGCGCCCCGGCTGGGGCACAAGGAGGAAGAGCTTGTCCTGCTGCTGAAGGACAAGCCCTCCTGGCTGGGGCGAGCGCTGCGCGAGGCATACCGGTCCGGTCGCGGCCTGCTCCTCTTTATCGATCAGATCGAGGAGCTCATCACGATTGCGGAGCCAGCGCAGGCGGAGCACTTCGCCCGCATCCTCGGGGAGCTGTCCCTGCCGACGGCGGGTGTGCGTGTGCTCATGGCGGTGCGGGGAGATTTCCTGACGCGGGTGTGCGCGCTGCCTGGCCTGGGCGAGGAGGCGGAGCGCGCGCTCTACCTCCTGCGGCCCTTGTCCCCCGAGGGGGTGCGCGAGGCCATCATCGGTCCCGCCCGCCGCCGCGGTGTGGCGTTCGAGTCCGAGGCGCTCATCCAGGTGCTCATGGCCTCCATGGCCCGGGGCATGGGGAATCTGCCCCTTCTGCAGTTCGCGCTCGCCGAGTTGTGGGAGCGGCGCGACGCCGCGCGAGGCTGCATCACCCAGGCGGCGCTCGAGCAGATGGGAGGAGTGGCCGGAGCGCTGTCTCGGCATGCCGATGGGGTGCTCCTGCGCCTGCGGCCGGCTGGGCGCGCGGCGGCGCGGGGGCTGCTCTTGAGGTTGGTCACGGCCGAGGGCACGCGGGTCGAGCGAGGCGAGGAGGATCTCCTGGGAAGCTCGGAGGAGAGCGCCCGCGCCGCGCTTCGCGCGCTCGTCGAGGGCCGTCTGCTGCACATGCGCACCGTGGGCGGCGAGGCCCGCTGGGAGATCGCGCATGACTCGCTGATCGAAGGGTGGGGCACCCTGCGCGATTGGCTGGATGGCGACATTGGCCACCGGGTGGTGCGCAAGCGGCTCGAGGACGCGAGCGCCGACTGGGAGCGGCTGGGAGGGGCCCGGGAGGTGCTCTGGGGACAGCGCCAGTTGGCCGAGGCGAGCCTGCTCGATCCTTCCACCTTGGGGCTTCGGGAGCGCTCCTTCCTGGCCGCCTCCCGCCGTGTGGTGGTGCGCCAGCGGTGGGGACGCTGGGTGGCCGCGCTGGCTGTCGTGCTGGCCCTCGCCGCGGTCTATGCTGGGCTCCGCCTACAGACGTACCGCGAGGACACACGCTTCATCGCCACGCACCAAGGGCTGGCGCTGGAAGCGTTCGCCACGGGGCGCGGCCTTGCCCGGCAGGCCGGTGACCTCCGCGAGGAGGCGCTCGCGCTGTTCGACGGGCGGGGCTCTCCGGGGCCTGATCCCCTCCAGGACTCCGACGAGGGAAAATGGGCCAGGGCGCTGGCGCTGAGGGACCAGGCTGAGCGCGATTATGCTCGCGCCAGCCGGGAGCTCGAGAGGGCGCTGGAGCGTGACAGGGGGAACCCGGAAACGCGGGAGCTGCTGGCGGAAGTCACCTACGAGCGAATTCTCCTGGCGGAGCGCTTCCACCAGCAGCGTGAGCGCGAGGAGCGGGTGCAGAGCCTGGAGCGGATGGCCGAGGTCTCGAGTGAGGCGCGGCGGTGGTGGGAGCGATTCCAGGCTCCCGCCGAGCTCGAGCTGGTGACGGAGCCTCCGGGAGCCACCGTGACGATCCAGCGCTCCATCCGCGGCGCGGAGGGGGAGCGGCTGGAGCGGGTTCCGGAAGCGGGCACCTGGGGCCTGACCCCACTGCGGGGCCTGCGCCTGCCCGAGGGCTCCTACCAGCTGCGCATCACGCACCCCAGCTCCGCGCCCGTGGAGCTGCTCGTGCTCCTGTCCCACGGGGCCGGGGAGCAGCTCCTCGTGGACCTGCCCGCCTCCATCCCCGAGGGCTATGTGTACGTTCCGCCCGGATGCTTCCTCCAGGGGAGTGCCGATCCCGAGGTGTTGAGGGTGGCCATGACCAGTCCGCCGATGCACCGGGTCTGCCTGACCCAGGGGTACTTCATCGGGCGGACGGAAGTGACGTTCGGCGACTGGTTGATGTACCTCGACTCCCTTCCACCGGGGCACTCCGCGAGGCAGCTCCTCGCGCAGGCGCGCTTCAATGACAAGGGTCGCGCGGTGGTGCTGCGCAAGACGCCTGGCGGCGGCTGGAGCTTCTCCTTCCATCATTCGAGCCAGAAGGTCTCCACGGCGGCGGAGGGCGAGCTCTTCCGCTACCCCACGAGGACCCGGCGCTCCACCGCGGATTGGCGGCGGTTTCCGCTGACGGGCATCTCGGTCAGGGATCTCGAGGACTACTTCTCGTGGCTGGACGGTACGGGGCGCCTGCCCGGGGCGCGCCTGTGCACCGCGCTGGAGTGGGAGTACGCGGCGCGCGGCGTGGACGGCCGCAGCTTCCCTCATGGAGAGGTGCTGTTGCCGGACGACGCAAACATCGACACCACCTATGGCCGGATTCCCTTGGATTACGGGCCTGACATGGTGGGCTCGCACCCGAACTCGACCAGCCCCTTCGGGTTGGTGGACACCGTGGGCAATGCCTTCGAGCTCACCCGCTCCGTGACGCCCGAGCGGGGCTCGATCTCCCTTCGAGGAGGGGCTTGGTACTACGACGTGTACTCCGCCAATATGGCGAATCACACTGCGGGCGATCCCACACAGAGCGACCTGCTCACGGGGGTGCGTGTCTGTGCCAGGGGTGGCCGCTGAATTCTTGAATGATTCTGAACGCGGCAGTCTCTTCTTCTCAGCGGGCAAGTACATGGGGGCCCGCTGGAGATGGACATGCTGCCAGTTCTCGGGGGAAGCGTCCGCGATCCGCTGATCGCGGAGAAGCTGTACGACATGGCTGAGTTGTGTCTGGCTCAGGCGCGTCTGGACGATGCGCTGGTCTTGCTCTGGCGCGCCTTCACCTTGTCCGAGCAGCGACTGCGCCAGGAAGCGCTCGCGTTCTCCACGTCCCGGCTGGCCCGCTTTCTCCAACGTCTCCGCGCTGGCGAGGAGCGCCTCTACGCGCTGTTGCGCGCTCACCCGGAGGACGTGCGCGTGCAGCGCTTGGCGCTCGCGGCCGTGCTGCTGCTCAAGGGCCGCGCCCTCGATGAGGCCGCTGACACCTCCCAGGCCATCTACCAGCGCCTGGGCGCGCGGGCCTGCGAGGCCTTCGCGCGGCTGTGTGCGCTGCGCGAGGAGCTCTCCACCCTGGCGAACCAGCGCGTGGGCTGGCAGTCCCCCGCGGACTACCAGCAGCGTCTCCAGTCGCTTGCCGCGCAAGGGGAGGCGCTCGAGGCCGAGCTGGCCCGGCGCTCGGCGCCGCTGCGCGCCCGCGCCGCGCTGCCTTCCGCCGAGCACATCATCGAGCAGGTCGCCGCGGCCCTCCCGCGAGACGGCGCCCTCGTCGAGCTGGTGGCATACCGGGAGCCTCCGTTCGGGCCTCAGCCTGACACTTCCGAGTCGCGGAACACCGCGCGGCTCCGCTACCTGGCGCTTGTCCTCTTCCCGGATGCCCGCGTGAGCGTCGTGGATCTGGGCTGGGCCGAGTTCATCGACAAGGCTGCCTCGGAACTGCGCAACGCCCTGGCCAACCGGGATGCCGCCTACCTGGGCATGGCCCAGCAGCTGTATGAGCTGGCCTTTCAGCCCATCCATGCGCTGGTGAGAGGAGTCCGGCGCCTCTTCCTGTCCACGGATGGCCAGCTCTCCTTCGTGCCGTTCGCCGCGTTGCACGATGGGAGCCAGTTCCTCATCGACTCCTTCGACTTCATCTATCTCACCTCCGGCAAGGAGCTGTTGCCTCGGGTGGAGGACGTGCCTGTCTCCCGCTCGGTGGTCGTGCTGGCGGACCCGGGTTTCAGCGGCTCTGGGCAGGAGGACTTCTGCGCGGAAGCGCCGGCGGTGAGCGAGTCCTCCTCGCACAACGTGGCGCAGCGGACGTGCGTGCCGCTGCCGGGCACCCGCCGGGAGGCCGAGGCCATCCAGCGCTTGTTGCCGCAGGCCCAGCTCTTCCTGGGACCGGAGGCGACCAAGGAGCGGCTGCTGAGCCTCTCCGCGCCCGGAGTGCTGCACCTGGCCACCCATGGCTCCTTCCAGGGGGATCCGTCTCCTGGGCTCGCGGTCCAGCGCGCCATGGTTCACTTCGGAGTACTGGGAACGGATGCCTGTGCACCACGCCCCTCCGATCCGTTGTTGTGCTCGGCGTTGGCGCTGGCCTCTTCCTCGGACCCGGCCCCTGCCGACAACTGCTGGGTGACGGCGCTGGAACTGGCGGGGATGAACCTTTGGGGCACGCAGTTGGTGGTGCTCTCCGCGTGCGACACCGGACGCGGCGAGGTCAAGCTGGGACAGGGTGTGTACGGGCTGCGCCGGGCCTTCATCATCGCGGGAGCGGAGACCGTGGTGACGAGTCTGTGGAAGGTGAACGATGAGACGACCCGGACGCTGATGGAGGCGTATTACGGTTTTCTGCGGGAGGGGCAGGGCCGCTGCAGCGCATTGCAGGCGGCGATGCGTCTGGTGCGCCAAAGCCATCCCCACCCCCACAGCTGGGCGCCTTTCATCGCCCTGGGGCGTGACACGCCGCTGAGAATAGCGGCGGCGTAGCCTCCAAGCACTTCGAGCGCTGTCTGAGCGCCGCTACCGCTCGAAGAACGACACCTGTTGGAAGCGCAGGCCGTCCAGGATTTGATCCACCCGTGCGCTGGACAGCGACCCGATGCGTTCCCCCAGGTGGGTCTTGTCGACCGAGGAGATCTGCGACACGACCACCACGCTCTGCTTGGGGAGGTTGCCCTCGCCCTCCTCGAGCAGGACGTTCCCCGGCTCGGTGGCCCGGTGCAGGTTCGACGTCAATGCGCATACGACCACGGTGGTGATGCGCGAGTGGTTGAAGACGTCGTCCTGCACCACCACGTGGGGATGGGAGTACCCCGGGACAGGCCCGCGCGAGTCATCGGGCGCGATCCAGAACACGTCCCCGCGGTTGATCCTCACGTGACGGGTGCCCGAGGGTTCTCCTGTGTTCTCCGTCATGGTGTGCTCGCGTGTGACTTGTCGATGATGCGGTAGCGCACCCACTTCCCGCCAGGCACGTCGCCCGGGAAGAAGAACGCATACTTCTTGTCGGCGCTGATGGCTATGCCCTCATGCCCGAGCACCAGATGGGCCTGTGAGGGGTCGCTTCTGCTAGACTTCGCCAACACTCCCAGGTTGAAGGAGCGCTTGTGCGGAGACTCTTCCTCGGAGGGCTGGTGATGCTAGGGACGCTCGGGTGCCCTCACGCCTTTGGGCGTGGAGGCACCCTGGATCGTGCGGCTCAAGCGGACATCGAGGAGATGCTTGAGGATGGGGAGTGTCCGCCGAAGGAACACCTTCAGGAATACTGCGCCACCCAGCCAGATCCCGAGGAGTGCGACGCCAGGTGTGCCGGGAGGTGAAGAAGCGAACCTGGGCAGCACTGATCGTAGGGGCTCTCTTCATCTTGCCCTGGGCCTTGTTGCTGCGGGGCTTGCTGCCTCAAGAGTCCCGTGCTCTGGAAGAGTGGGAACTCAACGTCAGTCCCGTGCTTACACCCGAGCAGAGGCTGGGCCGGGCAACCTACTGGCGCCCCTGCGAACGGAGCGCGGAGTGCGAGCCACCCCTGGGATGCCTGACGCATTCCGCGTTCAAAGAGCCGCTCTGCGCTGACAGCCAGTGTGAGACAGACGCGCAGTGCCGCGATGGCACCACCTGCCAAGCCGTGCGTACAGAAGGCAGTGGCCCTTGGGTTCGCCTGTGCCGGACCGTCGGCCTGCGCAAGGAGGGCGAGGAGTGTGGAGGACTGCTGGCGCTCAGTCGTGAACGGGCGTGTGAGCGAGGCAGTGTCTGTGCCAACTCTTTCTGTGGACGCCCCTGTCGCCTGACTGTGCCCGCGAACTGCCCGGAGGGCTTTGTTTGTGCTCAGAGCCCGCATGCGCCGCCAGCTTGCCTTCCCTCCTGCGAGCGCAAAGGGTGCGCCGAGGGGCAGACGTGCGTCCGTCATTTCTCGGGGGCCTCCACTTGTGCGGTGGTACTCGGTGATAACTGCCAGGCCCAGCCCTGTCCCTCGGGTCAGCGCTGCGCGGTGTTCAGCAGGCCCGATCGTCCGGGTGAAGCACGCATGCTGTGCTTGCAGGAATGTGGTGCCGACCAACCGCCGTGCCCGCAGGAATACCTCTGTATCGCGGGGAGCTGTCGGCAGGCCTGTGATTCCCAGCGCCCCGGCACCTGTGGGCCCTTCGCTCATTGCATCCAGAAGGAACCAGCGCGCCCCGGCTTTTGCCAGCTCGATGGGTAGGCCTCATTGGGCCTTGGCATCATAAGAACCGCGCGGCGAGCAGGTCCTGCACGTCTAGCAGGCCCACGGCCCGGCCTTCAGCGTCCACCACGGGCAGTTGGTCCACTTTGATCTCGCGCATCTGCGCTGCAGCCGTGAGCACCAGCGTCTCTGGGCTCACGCACCGCGGCTGGCGGCCCATCACCTCGCGCACCGGCACCGTGAAGTCCGTGCGGCCTTGCTCCACCAGCCGCCGCAGGTCTCCGTCCGTGAAGATGCCCACCAGCCGGCCTTGACGATCCACCACGTTCGTCGCTCCCGGCCGGCCCGGCGTCCGCGTCATCACAGCCACCACCTCGGACAACTTCGCCGTCTCCCGCACCACCGGGTTCGCAGGGCCCGTGCGCATCACCTCGAACACCCGCTGCACCGAGCGCCCCAGCTTCCCACCCGGATGCAGCAGCGCGTACTCCTCCGTCCCGAACTCCCGCGAGCGCAGCAGCGTCATCGCCAGCGCATCACCCACCGCGTGCAGCGCCGCCGTCGATGCCGTCGGCACCAACCCCATCGGACACGCCTCTTCAATACGCCCGATGTCCAGCACCACGTCCGCGCCCCGCGCCAGCGGGCTCTCCAGCCCACCCGTGATCGCAATCACCGGCGTCCCCAACCGCCGGAACGACGGCAACAGCCGCAGCAGCTCCTCCGTGGACCCACTGTTCGACAGCGCCAGAATCACGTCCCCGCGTCCCACCCGCCCCAAATCCCCGTGCACCGCCTCCGCCGGGTGCAGGAACACCGAGCGGATGCCCGTCGACGCCAGCGTGGCCGACAGCTTCTGCCCAATGAGCCCCGCCTTCCCCATCCCCGTCACCACCGCCTGCCCTTGGCACTCGCGCAGCAACCCGAGCGCCTTCAGGAACGACTCGCCCAGCTGCACGCCCACGATGGCCCGGGCCTCGGCCTCCAGCACGCCTCGGGCGTAGGTGAGCGCCGCCTCGTCATCCTCCAGAGGAGGAGACACGCGGGCGGCAGCCGTCTCCCTGCCGGGAAGGGCGCGGAGGCGGGGCTTGTTGGCGGGGGTGCGGCGGGCGCGGGCCATGGGTGCCGCTCTTGTACCCCCGGGCTACCTCAGGCCGCTACCCTTGACGCAACCCGGGCCATCGGTTACGCGCTCGCTCGGCCGGCCCTCGGGCTGAAACACCTTTACTCCCTGCTCGCGCAGGTTTTCCCACAAAGGGGATGAGATGAAGTTCTTCATCGACACCGCGGACGTTGGTGAGATCCGCAAGGCGTACGACATGGGCTGCGTGGACGGAGTCACCACCAACCCCTCCCTCCTCGCCAAGGTCGGCCGAGGCCTCGAAGAGACCATCCGTGAGATCTGCTCCATCGTCGACGGCCCCGTCAGCGCCGAGTGCGTCTCCCTCGACGCCCCCGAGCTCATCAAGGAGGGCCGCACCCTCGCCAAGATCCACGACAACGTCGTCGTGAAGATCCCCATGGGCGTCGAAGGCATGAAGGCCGTCAAGGCCCTCACCTCCGAGGGCATCCGCACCAACGTCACCCTCGTCTTCTCCGCCAACCAGGCCCTGCTGTGCGCCAAGGCCGGCGCCACCTACGTCTCCCCCTTCGTCGGCCGCCTCGATGACATCTCCGAAGAGGGCATGGACCTCATCGCCAACATCATCGAGATCTACGGAAACTACGACTTCGCCACCCAGGTGCTCGTCGCCAGCGTCCGTAACCCCGTCCACGTCCTCCAGGCCGCTCGCATGGGCGCCGATGTGGCCACGCTGCCCTACAGCGTCATTCAGCAGCTCGCCCAGCACCCCCTCACCGAGATCGGCATCAAGAAGTTCCTGGCCGACTGGGAGAAGGTCCCCAAGAAGTAGGACTTCCTGCGCCTGACGCTCTGCGTTACAACCCCCGCCACCACACCCCCGAGGAACGCATGGACTTCCAGCTCACGGACTCGCAACGAGCGCTCCAGGAGACCGCGCGCAAGTACGCCCGCGAGGTCATCCGCCCCAAGGCCGCCCACTATGATGAGACGGCGGAGTTTCCCAAGGACCTCATCTCCACGGGCTACGAGCTGGGGATGATGAACCTGGGCATCCCGTCCGAGTGCGGGGGACTGGGCCTCACCCACCTGGAGCAGGTCCTCGTCTGCGAGGAGCTCGCCTGGGGCTGCGCGGGTGTGGCCACCTCGCTGTTCGCCAACGACTTGGCCAACCTGCCCATCGTCCTCGGGGGCACCGAGGAGCAGAAGAAGCGCCTGCTCACGCCCTTTACCGAGAAGCCCAAGCTGGCCTCCTTCTGTCTCACCGAGCCCGCGGCCGGCTCGGACGTAGCGGGCATGAGCACCACTGCCCGCCGGGACGGGGACCACTACATCCTCAACGGCTCCAAGTGCTTCATCACCAACGGCGGCTACGCGGATCAGTTCACCGTGTTCGCCACGATGGACAAGAGCAAGCGCCACAAGGGCATCTCCTGCTTCGTCGTCGAGGGCAAGGCCGCGGGCCTCACCATCGGCAAGCACGAGAACAAGATGGGGCAGCGCGCCAGCAACACGGTGACGCTCACCTTCGAGGACGTGCGCGTCCCGGTGGCCAACCGCATCGGCGAGGAGGGCGAGGGCTGGCGCATCGCCATGGAGACGCTGGACAACAGCCGTCCCACCACCGCCGCCTTCGCCGTGGGCATCGCCCGCGCCGCGCTGGAGCACAGCCTGGAGTACAGCGCTCAGCGGCAGACGTTCGGCAAGCCCATCCGCGACCACCAAGGCATCCAGTTCATGCTCGCCGACATGGCCATGAACATCCAGGCCGCGCGCCTGCTCACCCACCAGGGCGCGTGGATGCTGGACTCCGGCCAGAAGAACACCCTGGTCTCCAGCTACGCCAAGTGCTTCGCCGCCGACATGGCCATGAAGGTCACCACGGACGCGGTCCAGGTCTACGGCGGCTACGGCTACATCAAGGAGTACCCCGTCGAGAAGCTGATGCGCGACGCCAAGCTCATCCAGGTCTACGAGGGCACCAGCCAGGTCCAGCGCATCGTCATCGCTCGGGAACTGTTCAAGTAGAAAAGTAAATCTGTGGCCTCCGGAGGATTCCCGTTGCCCGAGGGGTGGCGGCTGCCTATGACTCCGGCGCCCTTATAAGGAGAGCAACAGCCGTGAAGATCCTCGTCACCGCCAAGCGCGTGGAAGACCCCGAGTCCAAGATCAAGGTCAAGCCGGATGGCTCGGGCATCGTTCAGGAGGGGCTCAAGTACAAGATCAACCCCTTTGACGAGATCGCCGTCGAGGAGGGCCTGCGCCTCGTCGCCAAGCACGGCGGTGAGGTGGTGGTGGTGTCCATCGGTGGCAAGGAGGTGCAGGAGCAGCTCCGCCACGCCCTCGCCATGGGTGCCCACCGCGCCGTGTGGGTGAACCACACCGGCCCGCTGGATCAGCTGGGCATCGCTGGGCTGCTCCAGAAGGTCGCCGAGAAGGAGAAGCCCGACATGGTCGTGTTGGGCAAGCAGTCCATCGACGATGACCAGAACCAGGTGGGCCAGTACCTCGCCGAGTTCCTTGGCTGGAGCCAGGCCACCTTCGCCTCCAAGGTGGAGTCCCTGGAGAGCGAGCAGGAGAAGAACAAGGCCCCCGCGCTCGCCGTGGGCGCCGATGGCAAGTCGGTGCGCGTGGTGCGCGAGGTGGACAACGGGCTGGCCACGCTGGAGTGCGCGCTGCCCGCCGTCGTCACCACGGACCTGCGCCTGAACCTGCCGCGCTATGCCAGCCTCCCCGGCATCATGAAGGCCAAGAGCAAGCCCATCGAGGAGCTGACGCCGCAGAAGCTCGGTGTGGACGTCGCCCCGAAGATTCAGGTGCTGAAGATGTCCTCGCCGCCGCCGCGCAAGGCCGGCATCAAGGTGGCGGACGTCGCCGCGCTCGTGGACAAGCTGCGCAACGAGGCCAAGGTCGTCTAGGCCCGCTCCTTCAACTGTTTCTTCGAGAGATTACTGGAGTCTTCAATGCCGATCGTTCTCATCGTTGCCGAGCAGCAGCCGGACGGGAACCTGCGCAAGGCCACCCTCAACGCTGTCACCGCGGGCCGCACCCTCGCCGAGAAGGCGGGCGCGGAGCTGCACCTCGTGTTGCTCTCCAAGGACCCCTCCAAGGTGTCCGAGGAGCTCAAGGGCCTGGGCGTCAAGGCGGTGCACACCGCGGGCGCGCCCGAGCTCGAGCACTACCTGGCTGAGGTCTACACCCCGGTCATCGCCGGCCTGGCCCAGGAGCTGAAGGCCGACTACGTGGGCATGGCGTCCACCGCCATGGGCAAGGACCTGATGCCCCGCGTGGCCGCCCGCCTGAAGGCCGCCATGGCCACCGACGTCATGGCCTTCAATGGCAGCGGCGCGGAGGTCACGTTCACCCGGCCCATGTGGGCGGGCAACGTGTTCGCCGAGGTGAAGCTCACCACGCCGGTGAAGGTGTTCACCGTGCGCGCCACCGAGTTCCAGCCGGCCGCGGGCGGCCAGGCCGCCGCCGAGGTGAAGACCTTCGCGCCGAAGATCGAGGCGTCCAAGACCAAGTTCGTCGACTTCAAGGAAGTGAAGAGCGCTCGCCCCGAGCTGACCGAGGCGCGTGTGGTCGTCTCCGGCGGCCGTGGCACCAAGGGCGACTTCAAGGAGATCGAGGCCCTGGCCGATGAGCTGGGCGCTGCCGTGGGTGCCTCTCGCGCCGTGTGCGACGCGGGCTGGGTCCCCAACGATCTGCAGGTGGGCCAGACGGGCAAGGTGGTTGCTCCGCAGCTCTACATCGCGGCGGGCATCAGCGGCGCCATCCAGCACCTCGCGGGCATGAAGAGCTCCAAGACGATCGTCGCCATCAACAAGGATCCGGAGGCCCCCATCTTCCAGGTGGCGGACTACGGCCTGGTGGCCGACCTCTTCAAGGTGCTGCCCGAGCTGCGGGAGTCCCTGCACAAGCTGAAGTAGGCCTGAGGCCAGCCTCAGCGCTGGCATGGGAGCGGAGGGGCGGTGGCGAGTCAGCTCGCGCCGCCCCTCTTGCGTTGCGGGCTACAGGTTGATGTCCGACTTGCCGTCACCGTCTTCTTGGGTGTCGGCGTCGTCCTCGTCGGACGGGCCCGCTCCCGGGGGCGGCGGTGGTGCATGGGGCGGCGGCGGCGCATCGGGCGTGGGCGGGGCAAGCTCGCGCTTCCGGACGCCGCCCACCTTGTCCATCAAGTCGATGGGCTCCTGGCCGGGGACCTCCACCTCGAGCACCTCGTAGACCCACTCGTCGTTGCTCTTCACGGCCTCCATGCGGAGGACGCCGTCCTCCTTGGGACCGTCCAGCTCGATGGTCGCCTCGGCCCGGCTCTGGCCATTGGCGTAGTGGACGTTGCTCTGCTGCTTCAGCGGGTGGGTCTCGATGGGCGTGCCCAGCACGGCCTGCACCTCGGAGTCCGCCCGGGCGATCTCCAGGGCTCGCGTGGAAGCCGGGTTGTTGGTGACGAAGTTCCACCCCAGCGCCCCCGCCAGCAAGGTGAAGCCGCAGCACGAGGCCATCAGGCCCAGGCACCCAACGGGGACCGCCCACTTCCAGTTGCGGCTCCACCAGCTGCGCTGGGGGGCCATGTTGCCTTCCGGCGACGTCTCCATGAGGCCTCCTCGACGGGACTGCGGCCCTGTCATATGCGCTTCCCGGGGGAGGGCCCAGCTTCTCGTTCGGGAGGCAAGCGGGGAGGGTCATCCGCTTGGTACAGGCCGAGGGGTGCGGGTAGCATGGCTGCACACTTCGTGAGCCCGGGAGGGCCCCTGGCCGGAGGGAAGGAATTCGAGCGGCTCGCGAGCGCGAGCCAGGACGTGCTACGCGCCATCCCCCGGCTGCACCCGGAGGCGGGCCTGCAGCGCGTGTCGGGAAGGCTCATGGCGGCCGGGCCAGACGAGTTCCTGCACACGTTCGAGGATGCACAGGGGCGGGTGTCCGAGGTGGCCGAGCGCATCCTGGAACTGGTGGACGGACGGCGGACGGTGGCGGACATCGTGGCGGTGCTGTGTGACGAGTTCGAGGTGGAGCCGCAGGCATGCCGGGAGGACACGGCCGCCTTCGTAAGACTCCTCGTAGAGAAAAAGGTGCTGGTACTCGGGCCGTGAGGGCCGGGCCCGCGCCGGGAATGCCGTGGTGGGCCGCCGGAGCCCACCGAGAGGAAGAGAGACGTATGCGCCGATCGGTATCGCAAGGGCTGCTGCTGAGCCTGGTCCTGGTGTGGGGCGCCACGGGCTGCAACTGCGGAGAGCCGCCCGTCGAGTCCGAGCTCGCGGTGGCCTTCGACACGCCCAAGGACGGACAGCGGCTGACGCTGTCGGACGACGTGGATCCGGCCACGGACGGCTTCCAGTACGAGGTGGTGGCGTCGGCGAGCGACACGGCGGGCCGGGCGGTGACGCTGGTCAGCGCCAAGCTGGAGGTGCGCACGCCCAGCGAGCAGACGTGGACGGCGGGGCCCCCGGCGGTCATCGAGGGCGGCACGGTGCGCTTCCCCGGCACGGTGCTTCAGCCGCGCACCAACCTGCTGCAAGTGACGGTGGAAGAGGCGGGCTCGCACCGCACGGCCACCCAGCGCATCACCGTCACGGTGTCCACCGAGCCGCCGAGCGTGGATCTGACGCAGCCCGCCGAGGGCCAGGTGCTCCGCGAGGCGGATGACGCGGATCCGGACACGGCGGGCTACCAGCTCCACTTCTCCGTGAAGAGCGTGGGGCTGGCCGGGAAGACGGGCACGCTCTACTGCGAGCAGGCCTGCGGCGTGCCCCCCACGGACTTCACGGTGAACAGCAGCGGGCTCACGCAGGTGTCGGTGACGCTCGCGCAATCCGCGTGCGAGGCTGAGCAGGCCGCCTGCTACGCGGTGGTCCGCAATGGCGACAAGGAGGTGACGTCCGGCAAGCGCAACATCCAGCTGGACACGGTGGCGCCGCGCGTGGAGGTGGTGTCGCCGGTGGGGCCCGTGGCCTCCACGACGTTCCGGATCGACGCCACCGTGGGCTGTACCGAGCCGGGAGTGACAGCCACCCTGTCGCGTCCCGGAGCCACGGAGCTCTCCACGCCGGTGGATGCTGGGAACGTGTCGTTCCCCGCGGTCACCGTTCCGGCGGATGGGAACTACACCTTCACCCTGCGCCTGGCGGATGCGGGCGGCAACATCACCACGCGGCAGATCCCCGTCACCGTCGCGAGCACCGCGCCCACCATGCGGCTCGTGGTGCAGCGGACCATCTCCTCGGACGCGGATCCGGGGCTCGAGGGCGTGCAGGCGCCCGTGACCGTGCAGGCGGACTCGCTGCCCGTGGGCTCCGAAGTGCGGTTGTTCACCTCCGTGAGCGGCCAGTTCGCGCGCCCCCAGCGGGCGGTGACGGTGGCCTCGGGCAACTTCAAGGAGGCCTCCTTCACGGCCCAGCTCGCCGAGGGCGCCAACACCGTGCAGGCCTGTGTGCGCAATGCTGCGGGCATCGAGCGGTGCGCGGCGGAGAGCGTTACCGTCTCCACAGGGCGGCCCCTCTGCGGCATCGTCTCCCCGTTGGAGGGCGCCATGGCGCGCACCTCGCCCCTCTCGGTGCGCGTGGAGTCGGGCAACGGTCCCGTCACCGTGGTGGCGTATGACCAGAACCGCGTGGAGAAGGGCCGCGCTTCCGGGACGGCTTCCTCGGGGACAGCGCAGATCTCGCTGCCGCTCACTGGGGACGGCGAGTACCGCCTGGTGGCCTCCTGCCCTGGAGGCGGCACGAGCCAGTCTCTCGCCTTGGGGGTGGACGCCACGCCCCCGGTGCTGAGCTTCAACGTGCATGGGGTGCCTGCGGAGCAGACGACCCTGGGCTCCGAGCTGAACGACACCTCGGTGAGCCCGGGCATGCAGATCTCTCTCGATGTGAGCACGGAGCCGGGGGCCTCGGTGCTGGCCACCGGTTGCGGCACTGCGGTGGGCGCGGCGGGCACCGCGGACGCCAGCGGCAACCTACTCTTGAGGGATGTCTCCGTGCCGATCTCCGGCACGTGCACCCTGCAGGTGACCGCGACGGATGTGGCGGGGAACACCCAGTCCGTGAGCCGGAACCTGACGCTGGCCTTCGCTGGCAGCTCGCTGCAGTTCGAGTCTCCGGCGGCGGGCCGCTACCTGAGCAACGCGGATGGGGCTCCCAGGACAGGCGGAGGGCTGCTCGTGACGGTGCGCCTGTCGATGACGCCCTCGGCGGCGGGGACGCTGCGGCTGCTCCGCGGCACGACGGAGCTTGCCTCCATGCCCGTGGCAGCGAGCGACCGAGAGAAGGAGTTCACCAGCGTGGCGCTGGAGGAGGGCGCCAATGTGCTTCGCGCCGAGCTCACTGGCCCCGGCGGGACGGTGGCCTGCGCCACGGTGCTGTTGCTGGTGGACACCCAGCCCGGGAACATCACCCTGGAGCTGCCCGCGACTTCCCCTGCGACCTATAAGGCCAGTCTGGACGCAGCCCCGGAGCAGAGCGGCATCCAGGCCGCGCTCCAGTACAACGTCCCCGACCGCTCGCCCAATGCCGTCGTGGACATCTGCACGAGCGTGGCCCTCGTCGCGGGGGCCGCGCCCTGCCGGGATGGCTCGGGCTGGTTCACCCTGGCCACGAACGTTCCCAGGCTGACGCCGAACTTCACCTACCCCGATGGGCAGTACGCCCTGAAGGCCGTGCTCGATGATGGCGCCATCTCGACGTCCCGGGAGATCTCCCTCACGGTGGACAGCTTGGAGCCGGCGGTGCGGACGGTGGAACTGCTCGGAGACAACGGCGACTTGCGCATGAACGAGGCGGAGCTCCGCACGGGTCCGCCGCAGCTGCGCGTCGCCATCGATGGCCTAGAGGATGGACGCCCGGTCCAGGTGCGAGACCGCGCCAACATGAACATCGTCTACGGCCAGGCCACTGCCACCGCGGGCCAGGCCACCGTCACGCTCTCCTCCATGCCGCAGGGCATCACGTCGGACTATTCCCTCGTCGTCACGGTGACGGACGCCGCGGGCAACCAGAACCGGCTGTCCAACCCCACGACGTTCTACCCGATCAACACGGCAGCCTTCTTCGCGTTCCGCATGGACCCGGTGAAGCCCGGAGTGCGCATCGTCGAGCCCACGCGGACGTCGCTCGGCGTAGCTCATGACGCCTCCTCCGCGGCGGGCTTCCAGCTCCGGGTGAAGGTCAACACGGACGCGGACGTCGAGGGCAACGGCATTCACCTGGAGCTCTCCCCCACGGGCGAGGCCGTTGATCTGTCGCCCTCCGCGCTGGAGGCGGCGTATGACTTCACCCTGCCCGGTACCGGCAAGGCGACGTACACGCTCACCGCCACCGCCGTGGACTCCTCGGGCAACGTCAGCGCGCCGGTGGTGCGCACCCTCACCGTCGATCTCGATGTCCCCGTGCTGGACCTGATTTCGCCCACGGCGAACACGGTCTACGACAGCACGAGCGTCCCCGTCCGGGTGAACGTGACCGCAGATGACGTGAGTACGGTCCACATCCTCTCTCAGGTGGGAACGGACACGAGCACCCAAGAGGTGATCGGCGATCTTCAGGTGTCCTCGGGTGTGGCGCAGGGCACGCTCAACTTCCGCGTGGGCGTCTGGACGGTCATCGCCCAGGCCAGCGATCCGGCGGGCAACGCGGCCACGGCCTCGGCGGCGAATGTCGACGTCCGCCAGGCGGGCTGCGACATCACCCTCACCACTCCGTCCGCGGCAGTGGTGAAGCTGCTGGCCGGGGATGATCTGGATCCGGGGACGCCCGGCTTGCAGTACCGCCTGCGCGGCACCACCCAGGAATGCCGCGGACGCACGGTGTCGCTCTTCCGCGGCGCCACCTCGGCCACCGCCGAGGCCACCGCCACCGCCGATGCAACGACGGGCGGCTTCTCCTTCGACGTGACGCTCCAGGACGGGGAGGCCACGCAGTTCCGGGTGCAGGTCATCAACCTCTCCAACCTGGCCACGGAGGACTCGGTGGATGTGACGGTGGACATCACCCCGCCCGTCATCACCTCCATCTCCCCGGCTCCCACGACGCTCTATTTCGTAGCCAGCACCAACCGCTACCTGTACCCGACGCCCGCGCCGGACCGGGTGGTGGACGGCTCGCCGGGCGGTGACGCCAACGCGATCTTCACCCTCCGGGTAGACCAGGGCGTGGGCAGCAGAGTGCAGGCCTTCTACCGGGGCAACCCGGTCTCGCCGGAGCTCATCGTCCCTGAGCCCGATCCCGCGGAGGGAGGACTCCCCCCGCGAGTGGAGCTCCCGGTCACGCTGCCTCATGCCACCACGGGCACTCTCGAGATCCGCGTCCAGGAGGACTCCGGCAACGTGGCGCGCCACACCGTGGCGGCGACGGTGGATGTCATCCCTCCGCAGGCCTCCACCATGACGGCGGTCCTGGTCGCGGGGCAGGAGCGCGCGGCCCGGGTGAACGTGACATGGACGGCCAGCGGAGACGACGGCGTGTCCGGCGTGCCCGCAGGCTACGATCTACGGTGGACCATCAACTCCCAACTCCGGACGGGCTTCTCCAATGACACTGAGTACTTTGGCTCCCGGGTCAAGCAGGAGACCGGCGCGCTGCTGCCCTCCACGGCCACCAGCTACACGCTGACGCTGCCCCCGCTGGCCAACTACTTCATCCTCGTCCGCCCGAGCGACGAGGTGGGCAACTACCCGCCGTTCCAGGCCCCGCAGCAGCTCAACAACATTCCCACGCCCAAGGAGTTCCTCAACCCGGGCGCCGGTGGCAACAGCTTCGGGCTGAACATCATCGCGCGTGGCGACCTCAACGCGGACGGCTTCGATGATCTGGTGGTAGGCGCTTCGTCCAGCACGCCGGGCATCACTCACGTCTATTACGGCTCAGCCAACCCGCAGGTCGAGAACCGCCAGGACATCACGCTGCCGCAGGGCAACCAGTTCGATGGCGCGGACTTCGACGTGGGCGACGTGGGCAACTCCGCGACGGATGTCGTGCAGGATCTGCTGGTCGGTGGGCGGGCTTACTCGGGCACCAGCGGCCGCGCCTTCCTCTTCTTCGGCCGCCGGGGCACCACGGTGGACACCGCGAGTCCCATTGAGTTCCGCCACGCTTCCAGCATCGCGAACGCCTCTCTCGGCGGCACCGTGAAGATGATCGGCGACATCACCGGGGACGGGCTGCAGGAACTGATCCTCAGCTCGCACGGTGAGAGTCCCCCCAAGGCATACCTCTTCTACGGGCGCTCGCAGGACGCGTGGCGCGCGCTGGGCACGAGCTGCAACACCTCCGCCCCCTGCGTCGTCCCGTCGAGCCGAGCGGACAAAATCTTCACCGCGCCCGCAGGCACCCTCTTCTTCGGGCGCAACCGCGGCTATGTCCGGCTCGGAGACATCACAGGGGATGGGGTGCCGGACTTCACGATCCCCTCGTCCCACGAGTCCCAGAACAAGGTCTACGTGTACTCGGGCGCCACCGTCCGCTCCTTGCCCGGGACCGCCGTCTCCTTGTCCGACGCCGTGCAGGTGCTCAACCAGCCTTCCTCTACGGGTGGTAGCGCGACCAACGGCTTCGGTACCGAGGCCGTGGGAGGGGTGGATCTGGCCGGTGGCTCCGCGCTGGATCTCGCGGTGACCATGGCGTCCGAGAGCAAGGTGTTCGTCTACCGGGACGGGAGCGCCTCTGGCTTCACGACTCCGCCGCTGCTCATCACGGGAGGCGGACGCTTCGGCTCCGCCATGGCGCGAGGTGACCTCAATGGGGACGGCCTCGTGGATCTCGCTATCGGGCAGAACCTCCGTCCGGGCGGCGCCGCCTCCATCTTCTACAATCGCGGTGTCGCGGGAGCGGAGTTCGATCCGGCCCAGGAGAACGGCTTCTCCCAGTCCAAGCTGGAGTCCAACAGCTCGCTCGGGATCAGCGTGGCCATCTTGGACTTCAATGGCGACGGAAAGCTGGACTTGGCCATCGGTGACGATACGTCGGTTCCCGCCCGTGTCGTGGTGTATTATTAGAGAGTACCCATGACCACGGCGCAGGCGGCTCCGGCCGGCAAGAAGAAGAAGCCTTACGTGCCACCTCAGGTGCGCTCGGAGCGGCTTCTCGTGCCTGATCTCTTCCAGCCGAGCTGCTTCGTGGATCCCGAGAACCCCCCGAACTGCTTGTAGGCGGGGGGCCCATGCGGCTGCGTTTCGGGGACTGGAGCGTGGGCGTGGATGAAGTCCTCCTGACCCAGGCGGGTGCACGGTGCACGTTGGAGCCCTTTCGTGCCACGGCCGAGGAGCCGCTTCGCCTGGTGCTGCAGGGGGGGGCGCTCGCCGAGGGGCAGGGGACACCGCTGGATCCGCGCCATCCCTCCGGGCCCCGCTTCCGGGTAGAGGGGGAGCGGGTGCGCGTGGAGCTGCCCCAAGCCGAACTCGACACAGAGCTGGCGCTGCGCGTGGGGATGCAGCTCGCGACGCTCCGGCAGGGCGGCCTGCTGCTGCACGCGGCGGCCGTGGCCTTCCAGGGGAGCGGCGTGGTGGCCGTGGGCCCGAGCGGGGCCGGCAAGTCCACCTTCACGAGGCTGTGCGCCCGGGCCGCTCAGGCCGACGTGCTCTCGGACGAGGTGGTGGCCCTCTATCCGGGCGGGCGAGTGGAGGGCAGCCCGTTCTGCTCGGAGCTGGATCTGCCCTCGTCGCTGGCTCGTGCGCGACTGGCCGCGGTGCTGTTGCTGGCCAAGGGCCCTGAGGAACGGATGGAGGAGGTCTCCGCCCAGGAGGCCATCGCGGCGCTGATGGGACAGGTGTTCCGGCCGCTCCCTGGGGAGGCTTCGTCTGGAGACATTCTCCAGCGCCTGGCCCGCATCACCGAGGGTGTTCGTCTGAGGCGGTTCGTTTTCCGCAAGGACGAGGCCGCGGCGGCTTTCGTGAAGAGGTGGCTGGATGAGCCGTAGGCGCCCCGCCGATCTCCTGGATCTCATCGAAGCGACGCCCCCTGGCCAAGAGCTGTGGGTGCGGGGCGCTGGCCGCAGCCTGTATCCGCTCCTGCGCAGCGGGGACTCTGTCCGGGTGCTGCGCTGTGCGCCGGCGGAGCTGGCCCGGGGCGATGTCGCGCTCGTCCGGGTGGGGCGCAAGCTCCTGGCGCACGTGGTGATCTCGGCCTCGCCCTTCCTGACGGCGCCGCTGCTGGGCGGCAAGGATCCCGTGGGCGAGCCACTCGGGCGTGTCACGGCGCTGCGGCGGGGAGGCTTGCTTCTCCCGCTGCCCCGGCTCATCCGTCCCACGTTTTTCCTGGGACAGCGGGTGCTCGCTGGGCTGTGGGCTCGGCCTCGGGCGCGGACATGGTTCCGCCGCCTCCGGGACTTCACCGTGGCGGGTTGGTCACGGCCACTGCGGCAGCGCTTGCTGGGACGGCTCGAGGTCCGGCTGCTACGGGAAGAGGATCTCGACGCATTGCTCGTCTTCGCGGGAGAGCGGCTGCTGGTGCCTTCGGGTTTCTTGAGGCAGCAACTTTTGGGCCGATGGGGCCGGGCGGACGGCTCGCGGGGGGCGGCGGCGGGGGCATTCGACGCACAGGGACGGCTATGCGGCTTTGCTTACCTGGACGACTACCGCGAGGAGGGACTGGCGCTGGAGGGGCTCTGGGTGCGTTCGCTGGTGGTGGCACCTCGGGCTCGGAGGATGGGGGTGGCGTACCGGATGCTTCAGGTGCTGCTGGAGGAGGCCCGGAGGCAAGGCGCTGAGCGCATCTTCGCGGACATCGACGAGGACAACTTCGCCTCGCAGCGGACCTTCAAACGGGCCGGCTTCCAAGATTCCTCGGCGGAGCTCACTCGGCGGGTCAACGCGGAGTGGCGAGCCTCGGGGGGAGGTAAGCCCCTGGTGGTCCTGGAGCGCTCCGTCAGTTAGTTGCAGGAGGGGGATTGCACGGAGGGGGAAGGTGCGCCAAAAGCGTCCGTCCTGCTGATCTCCTCGAGGTCCTCCCTTGAGTTCCCCGACTCCTGCAGCCCCTGCGGCTCCCACGCCTGGCCCCGCAGGCGATGCCGACAAGATCTGGCTGAACGCAGATCGCAGCTTCTTGATCATGCTGGCGGTCTTCTTCCCGCTGGCGGTCGCCTCGCACTTCTTCTGCGCCATCCTTGGCGTCACGTTCTTCTTCGTTCCGTGATGCAGGCCACGGAGGAGCACCAGGCCCGTCTCCGGGCGGATGGCGCGCTGGTACTCCTCACGGTGTTGTGGGGCACCACCTTCGTGGTGGTGAAGGATGCGCTGAGCTACGGTGATCCGTTCGTCTTCCTCACGCTGCGGTTCGGCGTGGGGGCCTTTGTGCTCAGTGGGGTGGCGGGACGGCGGCTGTTCGTTCCGGCCACCCTGCGCCGCGGCACGGTGCTAGGCCTCTTTCTGTTCGGGGGCTTCGCGCTGCAGACGGTGGGGCTGACGGACACCACGCCCGCGCGCTCGGCGTTCTTCACCGGGCTGTACGTGCTGCTGGTGCCGGTGGTCATGCTGGCGCTGTTCCGCCGGGTGCCCCGGGTGTCCTCGTTGGCGGGCGTGGTGCTGTCGGCAGTGGGGCTCTACTTGCTCACGGGCGCGGCCGTGGGGCAGGCAGGGCTCTCGCGGGGAGACCTGCTCACGCTGGCGTGCGCGGTGGCATACGCGTTTCACATCGGCTTCACGGAGCGGTACGCGCCCAAGGAGGGCGTGCAGGCGCTGGTGGCCGTACAGCTCTGGGTGGTGGCGCTGCTGTCCGCGCTGTGCCTGCCCTTCGCGGGTTCCCGGGTGGAGTGGACCCCATCCTTCTTGGGGGCAGTAGCCTTCTGCGGCGTGTTCGCCAGTGCAGGGGCGCTCAGCGTCCAGACGTGGGCGCAGGCTCGGACGTCCGCGGTGCGCGCGGCGATCATCTACTCGTTGGAGCCCCTGTTCGCGGGGGCCTTCTCGGTGGCGCTGGGGTACGAGAAGCTCGGGGCTCGCGAGTGGGTCGGCGGGGCCCTCATTGTCCTGGGTGTGCTGGTGGCGGAGCTGGGCTCGGCCTTGTGGGAGCGGTGGCGCGCGAGGGAGGCTCCCCAGGAATGAGAAGGGCAGGGGAGGGTGGCTGCCCGGGTGCTGAGGCGACGGGCGGGCGAAAGCGAAGATGAAGGACACAGGGGGCTCGGGGCGCGCTATAGGGAAAGCTTCCGCATGAGCGTCGAGCTGAGGCGAAACGGACTGCACCTGACAGGGACCCCGCTGTCGCTGGACGCGACACGCAAGAGTCCGCTGTCCTTCGTCAGCCACGGCCACACGGACCACATCGCTCGGCACGAGGCCACCATCTCCACGGCGGCCACGCTGCGCTTCATGACGCACCGGCTGGGGCCTGTGGGCGCGCCGCTGGCGGTGCCGTTCAACCAGATCTTCGAGCTGGGCTCCCTGACGCTGGAGCTGCTGCCCGCGGGGCACATCCTGGGCAGCGCGCAGATCCGGGTCATCCGCTCGGACGGCAAGCGCATCGTCTACACGGGGGACCTGAACGTGGTGCCCTCGCTCACGGCCGAGCCCGTGCAGGTGGCCGAGTGCGACACGCTCGTCATCGAGGCCACGTTCGGCCATCCGCGCTATCGGTTCCCTCCGAAGGACGAGGTGCTGGCGAAGGTGGAGGCGTGGGTGCGCCAGCAGCTGGAGCGGGGCACGGTGCCGGTGCTGCTCGGCTACCCGCTGGGCAAGAGCCAGGAGGCGATGAAGTACCTCGCGGGCAAGGGCCTCTCGCTGGTGGCGCACGCGTCCATCTTCGAGATGGCACAGCTCTACACGGAGCTGGGAGTCACCATCGAGCGGCTGCGGCGCTTCGACGGCAAGGTCGAGCCGGGCGAGGTGCTCTTCTTCCCGCCGCACCTGGCGCGCGGAGGCGGGCTGTCGGGGCTGTGGCCTCGGGCGACGGCGGTGCTGACGGGCTGGGCGCTGGACCCGGGTGCGGCGTACCGCTACGGGGCGCAGGTGGCGTTCCCGGTGTCGGACCACGCGGACTGCCCCTCGCTGGTGAAGTACGTGAAGGACACAGGGGCTCGCGAGGTCATCACCCACCACGGCTTCAAGGAAGAGCTGGCGCAGCTCCTCCGGGAGCAGGGCATCGACGCCCGGGCGCTCGGGAGCAAGCCGCAGCAACTCGCGCTCTTCTAAGGAGGGCCATGGCGATGCAGCTGACAGCCCGTACGGTGCGCGTCCTCATTGGGGCCGAGCCGAAGAACCATGTCACGCGGGACATGCCCGAGGTGAAGGTGGGCTTCGAGGGCTTCGTGGGAGATCGGCACTCGGGGCTGACGCGGAAGGCGGACGTGCGCACGCCGTGGTTCCCCAAGGGGACGCTGGTGCGCAACACGCGGCAGGTGTCCCTGGTGTCTACGGAGGAACTGGCGCTGATGGCCGAGGCGCTCGGGCTGCCCCAGGTGCTGGCGGCGTGGCTGGGCGCGAACCTGGAGCTGGCCGGAGTGCCGGGGCTGACGCAGCTGCCGCCGGGAACGCGGCTCTTCTTTCCCGAGGACGTGGCGTTGGTGGTGGAGGGGGAGAACGAGCCGTGCCGGAAGGCGGGCCGGGCGCTGGAGGCCCACCACCCGGAGCAGGCAGGGCTGGCGAGCCGGTTCGTGAAGGCGGCACACCACCGGCGCGGGCTGGTGGGGTGGGTGGAGCGGCCGGGGGTGATCCGCCCGGGGGACAAGGTGAAGGTGATGCTGCCTCCCACGGTGGCGTATTCCCTGCCCACTGAGCCCGGGAGTGTCGGCCAGTCGACGTGATCCCTTGGGGAGCAGGGAGTGCCTGGGGCCTGGCGGCGGCTGGCGGTCCCGAGCGTTACGATGGGGAGACCCTGCTCGGGAGGAACGCCATGCCTGCCACTGGTTCCAGAACGCCTGCCGCGACGACGCCCGCCTCTCCCGGACGCAATGCCACGTACACCATCCACGCCAAGGACACGCTCGGGTCGGTAGCCAAGGCGAAGCTGGGAGATCCCAAGCGCTGGACGGAGATCGCGGAGCTGAACAAGGACATCCTTCCGGACCCCAACCGGCTGCCAGTGGGCATGACGATCGAGTTGCCTCCAGCGAATCGCGCGGAGAAGCCCGTGCAGCCGCCTGCGGTGAAGGGGATCTTCTGGCCCGAGCGCTTCCAGGGGAAGGCCGCGCTCACGTTCGATGACGGGCCGCACCCGGTGAACACGCCGAAGGTGCTGGACATCCTCAAGCGCTACGGAGCGAAGGCCACGTTCTTCGTGCTCGGCAAGAAGGCGCGCGAGTATCCCGAGCTGATCCGCCGCATCGTCGCGGAGGGGCACACCCTGGGGAACCACAGCGATGACCATCCGGACTACGTGAAGGTGAGCCGGGAGGAGATCGAGCGGCAGCTCAATGCGGCACAGGCGGCGGTGGATGCCGCGCTGGGCCGCTCCCATCCGATGGTGCAGATGCGCCCACCGTATGGCTCGATGGACAACGTGGTGAAGGAGGTCATCCACGCACGCGGGAACATGGCGGTGCTGTGGAACGCGGACTCGTGGGACTGGCGCTACCGCAACGATGACCCGCGCATCCTGGCGAACGTCTTCGCGGTGCCGGGCGGCGTGCAGACCACGGGTGGGGCGATCCTCTTCCACGACATCCACCCGCAGACGGTTCGGGTGTTGGGGGACGTGCTCACCCGCCTGAAGCGCCTCGGGATTGCCGTGGTGACGACGGATGAGCTGCTGCGCCAGAAGTACGCGGCAGCGCCGCCTCCCGCGGTGAGCTGAGCCACGGGGGCGGCCGCGCCGGTGTTGCCTACGCCTGCTTGAGCGACGCGATGTCGATGACGAAGCGGTAGCGCACGTCGTTCTTGATCATGCGCTCATAGGCCTCGTTGATCTTCTGCATGGGGATGATCTCGACGTCCGAGACGATCTGGTGCTTGCCGCAGTAGTCGAGCATCTCCTGCGTCTCGCGGATGCCCCCGATCATCGAGCCGGCCAGCCGCTTGTTCCCCCCAATCAGCGAGAACGCGGACACGGGCGTAGGCTCCGGCGGGACGCCCACAATCACCATCGCGCCCTGCGGACGCACCATCCCCATGTACTTGTTGTAGTCGTGGGGCGCCGAGATGGTGTTGATGATGAGATCGAAGTGGTTGGCCAACCTCTTGAACGTGGCCTCGTCCTTGGTGAGCGCGAACCCCTGCGCACCCAGCTTGCGCGCATCCGCCTCCTTGGAGGGAGACGTGCTGAGCATCGTCACCTCGGCGCCCATCGACACCGCGAGCTTGACCGCCATATGGCCCAGTCCGCCCAGCCCCACCACGCCGACGCGGTCGCCCTTCTTGCAGTTCCACTGCCGCAGCGGAGAGTAGGTCGTGATGCCCGCGCACAGCAGCGGCGCCGCACCCGCGGGGTCCAGGTTCTCCGGCACCTTCAGCACGAAGTGCTCGGCCACGGTGATCTGCGTCGAGTAGCCGCCGTAGGTCGGCGTCTTCCGGTCCATCTCCGTCCCGTTGTACGTGGCGGCCATGCCCCTCTCGCAGAACTGCTCGAGGTCCTTGTGGCACGTGCCGCAGTCGCGGCAGGAGTCCACCATGCACCCGACGCCCACGAGGTCCCCGGTCTTGAACTTGCTGACCTGCGGGCCCACCTGCTTCACCCGGCCGATGATCTCGTGCCCGGGCACCATGGGGAACAGGGCGCCGCCCCACTCGTCGCGGGCCTGGTGGATGTCGGAGTGGCACACGCCGCTAAAGAGGATGTCGATGAGCACGTCACGCGGGCCGGGCTCGCGCCGATCGATGGTGGTGGGCGCCAGCGGCTTGTTGGGAGCAGCGGTGGCATAGGCGGGGGTCTTCAGCATCGGTGACTCCGTTTGAGTTCGTGAGGATGGATGGGTCCCAAATCTGCTCTGGAGATTCGTTTCGCGAAACAGGCAGAATGTGGACGTGCTCTTTAGGAAATCTTCAGAATGGCCTTCACGCCCCTCAATGCCCTGAACCAGTTCCTGGAGGTCGCTCGGCGCCGCAGCTTCGCCGCCGCCGCGAAGGAACTGGGCATCTCTTCTTCTGCCCTGAGCCAGTCCGTCCGGCAGCTGGAGTCCCGGCTGGGGGTAACCCTGCTCTCACGGACCACCCGGAGTGTGGCGCTCACCGAAGCGGGCCGCCGCTTGTTCGAGCAAGCCAGTCCGGCCGTCAACCAGGCCCTCGAGGCCATGAAGAACACGTCCTCTCAGCGGGGCACCGTGACAGGGAGGGTCCGCCTGACCGTGCCCGACATCTCCGTGCTGCCCGTCATCACGCCCCTGGTGCCCCGGTTCGCCGAGCGCTACCCCGAGGTCGAGCTCGAGATTCAGGTCGACAACCAGCGGATCGACATCGTCGCCGAGGGCTTCGATGCCGGCATCCGGCTGGAGGAGTTTCTGGAGCGCGACATGGTGCACGTCCGGCTGACGGAGGCCAGCCGGTTCATCGTCGTCGGCGCACCGTCCTATCTGGAGAGGCGGGGCGTCCCCAAGCGGCCCAAGGATCTCCTCACGCATGACTGCATCTGCTACCGCTTTGGCACGGGGGCGTCCTACGCGTGGGAGCTCGAGCAGGGAAAGAAGACGTGGCGCGTCCCGGTCCGTGGACCGTTCACGTGCAACAACGAGCGGCTGATGATCACCATGGCTCAGGAGGGCCTGGGGCTCCTGTACGCCTTCGAGCCCTCGGTGGCGGCCCAGCTGAAGCTCGGCACCCTGCGGCTGGTGCTCGAGCCCTACGCGGCGCACGTGCCAGGGCTGTTCCTCTTCTTCCCCAGCCGCACCCAGGTCTCCCCGGCGTTCCGGGCCTTCTTGGACACGGCCCGGGAAGTCCTCGCGGAGTAGACGCCTCGCTCAGTCCACCTGGGACTGGACGATCAGCTTCTCCTTGCCGCACACGTCACAGCGCAGGTGGATGAAGAGGTCGTCGTCGCTGTCCTCGGGCACTTCGCCCTCGGGCACGCCGAGCTCCGTCTTCGCCAGCGCCGCCACCTTCACCGGGATGTCCGCCGCCTTCAGCGCCTGGACGTACGTCATCTCCCGCTCGTGGCACTCGCGCGTCTCGGGGCCCGTCAGCCACTGCGGCTCCATGCCCTCTGGCAGCCGGCTCACCAGCTCCAGGTTCGACACCGTCTCCGCCAGGTACGCCAGCCGTCGCAGCCGCGCCTCCTCCGGGAGTGCCGCGAACACCTGGAAGCCCTCGAACAGCGCGTTGCGGTTCTCCGCCGTCGCCGCCTGCGCCAGCTCCATCGCCGGCTCGGCCGACTCCAGCGCCTCCTCCCAGTTGTTCTCCGGGTTGAAGCCCGCCTCCAGCAGCGCCGTGTACAACTGCGTCGCCGCCAGCCGCTTGCGTGCCTCCTGCAGGTGCTCCACCACCTCGTGCGTCAGCCGCAGCTCCAGCAGCGCGCCCGTCACCCGCGGATCAATCGCGCCCGTCAGGTCATCTACGTCCACCTCGGCCCGCAGTGCGTCCTTCAGCACCTTCGCCGCCGAGAACCGGAACAGCGGCAGCACGCCGACCTCGCGCAGGTACATGGCCGCCACCGCCGCGTCCTTCCCGCCCATCCGCAGCGCCTTCTGCGCCCGCTCCACCGCGTTCGGGTCCGCCCCCGGCTTCTTGTTCTCCAGCCGGGACTTCACCGCCTCGCGGTACATGGCCTCCAGCGACGAGCCCGGGGGCAGCCGCTGCGGCACCAGCGGCCTCAAGCCCGGCACGTCCAGCACCCAGACCGGCGGAGCCGCCTGGCGCTTCAGCGCCCGGAAGAACAGCGCGCCCGGCGGATCCTGCGGCTTGAACGGAGGCAGCTCCTCCTGCAGCGGGCCCACCACGGCCGCGGCCGCCGCGCCCAGCGCCTTCTCGCGCTGCTCACGCGTGAACGCCGTAATCCCCTGGGCTGGGGGAGGCGGCGGGGGAGGGGCCTCCTCGCCATCCAGTCCCACCACCCGGTCCATGTCGACGTCCTCCATCTCGACGTCGTCCAGTCCCGTGGCTCCCGTGAAGTCGCAGCGCAGCAACTTCAGCTTCTCGAAGGTCGCCCCCTCGAGGTTCGCACCGCGGAAGTCACAGTCCTGCAACCGTCCGCCGTGGAAGTACGCGTTCGACAGGTCCGCGTCCCGGAAGTTCATCTTCGACAGGTCGCACCGCTCCCACTCCGAGCCCACGAGCTCGAGCCCTGAGAGGTCCGCGTTCGCGGAGAAGAGTTGGGTGAACGTGGCGCCTGTATGGTCGGTGGGCACCTGGCCGGCCTTGCGGAGCTTGTTCCACTCGGCCGAGCCACTTTGAAGCAGCTTCTCGATACTGGGAGCCTTCGGCATGGACCAGCCATTATTCGTGTGGTCTGGTCCCGTGCAAAGAACAAATGATCGAGTACCGAATCGAAGAGGACAGTAACGGCATGCGCCTGGACAAGTACCTGCGCAAGCGCTTGCCCAACGTCCCCACCAGCCATCTCTTCAAGATGATCCGGGTCAAGAAGGTCCGCGTGAACGGCAAGCGGGCCCAGCCCGAGCAGCTGCTCGCCCCCGGGGACGTCATCGCCATCCGCGGAGATGAGCAGCAGCTAACAGGTCCCGCCAAGTCCGGGCCCCGCACCCCACCCCCGCCACCCCTCGTGGACCCCTCCGAGCTCGTCATCCTCCTGGAGGACGACTGGATGATGGCCGTCGACAAGCCCAGCGGCATGGCCGTCCACACCGGCTCCGGAATTACGGGGGGTACCCTGGTGGACTATGTGCGTGCCTACCTGGGGCCCAAGGCCGTCCGCAACGACTTCACCGCCTCCCCCGCACATCGGCTCGACCGGGAGACCTCCGGCGTCATCCTCGTGGCCAAGCGCCGCCCGGCGATGGTGCATTTCACGGAAGTTTTCACTGAGGGTAAATCGCGGAAGCGCTACATCACCCTGGTGAAGGGGAAGATGCCGAAGGACTCGGGTGTCATCGACTTGCCGTTGTCGGAGCACCAGCAGACGGCCGAGTCCAAGGCCCGTCGAGGGGTGAACATGCAGGAGGCCCTCACCCGATGGAAGGTCATCCGGCAGTCGAGCGAGGTGGCGCTGCTCTCCTGCTCCATCGAGACAGGGCGCACGCATCAGATAAGAAGGCACCTGGCCGCAGTGGGGCACCCCGTTGCGGGAGACAAGAAGTATGGTGACTTTGCCTTCAACCGGGATGTGCGGGCCCGGTGGGGCTTGAAACGTTTGTTCCTGCACGCCGAGCGCATCGAATTTCCGCACCCCCAACACGGTGGGAAGGTGACGGTGGAGGCGCAGTTGCCTCCAGAGCTGAAGGACATACTCAGAAGAGCTGCGCTGGAACCGTCATGAGCACTCCGACTCCGAACATCGACCGCCGCCGCTCGAAGCTTGTCCTCACCGAAGGCAAGAAGCCTCGCTGGTGGCTCTTTCCCCTCAAGCTCCTGGGATGGCTGACCCTCACGGGCGCTACCGCCGGAGCCGTAGGCGTGCTGGCGGTGTACTACATCTTCTCGCAGGGCCTGCCGGCCATCCCCAAGGTGGACGAGTACTGGCCCCCTATCGTCACCGAGGTCTACACGGACGACGCGGTGCTGGCCGGCGAGTTCTACAACCAGCGGCGCAAGGTGGTGCCCTATGAGCGCATCCCCAAGCGCCTGGTGCAGGCCTTCATCGCCAGCGAGGACTCGAGCTTCTTCGACCACTTCGGCGTGGACGTGCTGGGCACGACGCGCGCCGTCACGAAGACGGTGCTCACCAAGCTGGGCTTGCGCGGCGGCGGCGTGCAGGGTGGCTCGACCCTGACGCAGCAGACGGCCAAGGCGGTCCTCATCGCCGCCGAGGGCTACAAGGAGGCCACCGCCAAGACGCCCAAGCGCAAGATTCGCGAGGCCATCCTCGCCATGCGCCTGGAGGCGGCGCTGACGAAGGAGGAGATCCTCTACCTCTACCTGAACAACGTCTTCCTCGGGCACCACAGCTACGGCGTGCAGAGCGCGGCGGAGAACTACTACCGCAAGGACGTGAAGGACCTGACGCTGGGCGAGATGACGCTCATCGCCGGACTGCCCCAGGCGCCCAGCCGCTACTCGCCGTTCCTGCGCCCGGAGGCCGCGAAGAAGCGCCGCGAGTACGTGCTGCGCCGCATGCTCGTGGAGGGGATGATCACCCAGAAGGAGCATGACGAGGCCACGGCCGAGCCCGTGAACGTCTACCCCGTGGAGGACGTGTTCCACGAGTTCGCCCCGTACTTCGTCGAGCAGGCCCGCCGCGACATCGTCGAGCGCTACGGCAACCCCGCGCTGCTGGAGCAGGGCCTGAAGGTCTTCACCACCATGGACAGCGAGCGGCAGCGCGCCGCGCAGGAGGCGGTGCTCCGCGGCCTGCTCACGCTGGACAAGCGCCAGGGCTGGCGCGGGCCTCTCACCGAGAAGCCCCTGTCCGAGGACGAGCGCAAGGCCTTCATTGACCGCTCCAAGAAGGTCATGGCCAAGGAGGAGCTCATCCTCAACCGGCTCTATGTCGCCGTCGTCACGAAGATCGACGCGGACGGCAAGGGCGCCGACATCCAGGTGGGCCCGTACGCCGGCCGGCTGCCGCTGCTCGGCATGCGCTGGGCCCGCAAGGTCAACCCCGAGTCCTATTACTCCGTGGGCGGGATGATCTCTTCGGTGAAGAAGGCCGTGAACGAGGGAGACCTGATCGTCGTCCGGCACGTGAAGAAGAAGGGCCTGTGGGACGATAAGGAGCAGTACGACAAGAGCATGGCCGCGCTGATCCCCGACGACGAGGAGAAGCCCGCCGAGCCTCCCAAGGAGGGTGAGGAGGAGATCGCCCCGGAGGAGGCCGACGCGAAGACCGCCGAGGCGGCCAAGCCCTCCCGCAAGGGCCCCTACCTCTTCCGGCTGGAGCAGCTGCCCGAGCCCCAGAGCGCGCTCGTCTCCATCGACCCGCACCGGCAGTACCTCACCGCCATGGTGGGCGGGTACGACTTCGACGACAACGAGTTCAACCGCGCGTTTCAGGCGTGCCGCCAGCCTGGCAGCTCGTACAAGCCGCTGGTGTACTCGGCCGCCATCGAGAAGCTGAAGTGGACCGAGGCCACCATCATCGTGGACTCGCCCATCGTCGAGCACGACCCGGACAACAAGGTGTCCTGGAAGCCGGAGAACTACACCGAGGAGTTCGTCGGAGACGTGCTGCTGCGCAACGCGCTCATCAACTCCATGAACATCCCCGCCGTGAAGACGTTCGGCGCCATCGGCACCAAGAACATGTCCGAGTGGGCCAAGACGCTGGGCCTGTCCACGCCGATGAACATGGACTTCTCCGCCGCGCTCGGCTCCTCGTGCGTCTACCCGGTGGAACTGGCCCAGGTGTACGCCACCTTCAACCGCTACGGCCGCAAGAAGCCCACGTACTTCGTCCGCAAGATCGAGGATCGCTTCGGCCGCACGCTCGAGGACCACACCGCATTCGATGATCCGTGGGCCCCGCTCCAGGATCGCGTTGCCTCCGGCTACGCGCGCCTCTTCGAGCCCGGCGAGCAGGTCATGAGCCCGGAGACCGGCTTCATCATCACCCACCTCATGCGCGGCGTGGTGCTCGAGGGCACGGGCGGTCCGGCTCAGCGCCTGGGCCGCCCCACCGCGGGCAAGACGGGCACCACGAACGACTCGTTCGACACGTGGTTCTCCGGCTTCACGAGGGATCTCGTCACGGTGGCGTGGGTGGGCTACGACTTGAACCCGCACCCGCTCAACCGCTTCGAGACGGGTGGCCGCGCCGCGCTGCCCATCTGGCTGGAGTACATGAAGAAGGCCATCGCGGACCGGCCGCAGCCGGAGTTCTACCCGTGGCAGAGCATGGATCTGGTGAAGCTGCCGATCGACTCGAAGACGGGGAAGATCGCCTCGGACAGCTCCAAGGGCATGAAGATCATGTACTTCAAGAAGGGGACCGAGCCGAAGGAGGTCACCCCTCAGAAGGGCCAGATCGACGAGCGGCAGTTCCTGATGGGCCAGCAGTAGCCCGTCAGCGCAGCTTGCGCATCAGCGGATCGAACACGGCGTTGGGGAGGGCTTGAGCCACCCCCATCGCCGCCCGCGTCTGCCACGGGAACGAGAACACCGTCTGGCCGCGCACGATGGCCTTGCCCATGAGCTCGGCGGCCTCGGCGGCCTCGAGCATGAACGGCATGGGGTGCTTGTTGGGCGCCGTCATGTCCGTCTTCACGAAGCCCGGGTAGATGCAGGTGACGCGCACCCCCGTGCCCCGCAGGTCCACCCGCAGGCTCTCCATGAACGTGCTCAGGAATGCCTTCGAGCCCGAGTAGGCCGCGTTCTTCGGCAGCCCCCGGAACCCCGCGAGGCTGGAGACGCCCACGAGGTGTCCGCGCTTGCGCTCCACCATCTGTGGCAGCACCGCGCTCAGCGTGGCCGCCGCCCCCATCACGTTCACCTCCAGCACCTGCTTGGCGCGCTCCCACTTGAAGCGCTTGCCGTTGGTGTCCAGCCCCACGCCCGCGTTGGCCACCACCAGGTCCAGCCCGCCGCAGTCCGCGTCGATCTTCTGGAGGTGCGCCATCGTCTCGTCCGTGCGAGAGACGTCCATCTCCACCGGCTCCACGGTGCCGCCCGCCGCCCGGGCCTCCTCCGCGAGCGCCTGGAGGTTCTGCAGCCGCCTCGCTGCGGCAAACACCCGCGTGCCGCGCTTGGCGAACCACAGCGCCAGTCCGTACCCCAGCCCGCTCGAGGCCCCGGTGATGAGGGCCGTTCCGTATCTTGTCTCAGCCATCCGTGCCCCTCCTGCGTGAGCGCCGCTCGACGGCCGCGCACGCTGGGCCACGTGCTGGCCTGCGTCAAGCCGCCGGTGAGGCCAGTGGTAGGTTCACCTCGAAAGTGGAGCCCTTGCCCGGCTCGCTCAAGGCTCGGATGGTCCCCCCAAAGGCCTCCACCAGGTGCCGCGTCAGGTACAGCCCCAGCCCCAGCCCGCCGAAGTGCTCCGCCGATACCGCCCGCTCGAAGCGGTCGAAGATGCGCGGCAGGTGCTCCGGAGAGATGCCGATGCCCTCGTCCCGCACCGTGAGCCGTGCTCCGGTGGTCACCTGCTCCACGCTGATGTGGATGGGGCGGCCCGCACCGTACTTGAGCGCGTTGCTCAGCAGGCTGCTCACCACCTGCTCCAGCCGGATGCGGTCCCAGCGCCCCACCACGGGCTCCGGCGCGGTCACCTCCAGCAGCGTGCTCGTCCGCTCCGCCTGCGCTGCGAACCGGCTCACTACCTCGCGCATGAGCGCCGACAGGTCCACGTAATCCAGGTCCAGCACCAGCCGGCCCGCCTCCAGGCGGGACACATCCAGCAGGCCCTCCGCCAGCGTCGACAGCCGCTTGCACTGGCGCTGTAGCACCGCGACGTGCTCCTTAATACGGAGCGGGTCCAGCGGTGCTCCCTTCCGCTCCAGCTCGCGCCGGAGCGTCTGCAGCCGGAGGTTCAGCGGCGTGAGCGGCGTCTTCAGCTCGTGCGATGCCACCGAGAGGAACTCATCCCGCAGTCGCACCGCCTCTCGCGAGGCGCGGTAGAGCAGGGCGTTGTCCACCGCCAGGGCCGCGCGCGACGCCAGCTCCATGGCCAGCCGCAGGTCGGCCTGCCGGTAGCGGCGGTGGGAGCCGGCATACGCGAAGGTGATGGCTCCCAGCGTCCGCCCGCGCGCCTGCAGCGGAGTGGTGAGGTACGACTCCAGCCCCAGTGAGCGCAGGGCGCGCAGGTGCTCTCCGTCCCGCGCCGCCCGGGGCAGCTTCGAGTCCGGCACATCGCCGCGCAGCTCCGGCTGGCCCTCGCGGATGACCCGGCCTGGTCCGTACGCATCATCCAGCCGGGAGGGCCAGTGGTGCTCCAACTCCCAGGCCACAGCCGCCTTCTCCGGCGCCCGGTGCGCCACCGCGAGCCGGCGGATCGTCCCATCCTCCTCGAGCATGTCCACCGTGCACAGGTCCGCCACCACCGGCACCGCCAGCTGCGCCACCCGGTCCAGCGTCACGCGGAAGTCGAGCGAGGCCGCCAGCGCCTGGCTCGCCCGGGCGATGAACCGGGCCCGGCGCTCAGCCCGCCGCGCCCGGCGCGCCAGTCTGCGGGTCTCCATCGCCGCCACCACCGTGCGCGCGAGCTCCTCGGCCACCTCCAGGTCCATCGGGCCATAGGCGGGCTCGGGCCCGCACCGGCCCAGCAGCAGCAGGCCCAGCACGCGCCGGCGCCCCTTCAGCGGAACCATCAGCACCGAGCGCGGCGCGAACTCCTCCAGGGCCACGAGGGGCTCCGGGAGCACACCCATCTGCCGGCGGATCTCCACCGGGAAGTCCACGAAGCGCTGCGGCACACCCGTGTGGATCACCTCCAGCCACGGGCTGCACGCCGTGTCCGAGCGCGGGTGACAGGCGAGGGCCCGGAGCCGGACCTCCTGGTCGGGATCCGTGTGCACCGCCGCCACCCGCTGCGGCTGCCCCTCGGGCGTGACGAGGTCCACCAGGCAGAAGGTGGCCAGGCCATGCACCGTGGTGAGGCGGGCCACGTCCCGGAGCATGCGGCGCAGCCCTCTCGTCCGCTGGGAGAGCAGGCGGCCGGCCTCGGAGAGCAGGTGCAGGGAGTTTTCCGGGGTTGTCTGCTCCCACGTATCGGGCCCGCGAGGACCGGGAGCTTCGTGACGTACACCTCGGTCATGCCCATCGCTGGAGTTGTTCATGCCATGGGTGGAAGTGCCTGGAGTCATTGCGCCGAGCGGTGGGAAAACCTTCGTGTACTTTTAGGTATGTACGCTCGGGCGATCGTGCGAGTGACCTTGCCTGGTCTCCCTGCGGGCACGGGGCAGAGGGGGCTTGGTGGCAGGGCCGGGTCATCGTCCTCACCCTGAATAGCAGGGAGGAGAGGGCCATGGAGCCACTGAGGAGCCTGCTCGTCGTCGATGACGACCACGACATTTTGTTTTCGCTCCAGGACGCCCTTGAGATGGAGGGCTACCACGTCGTCACCGCCGCCAGCGGGCGCGAGGCCCGGGAGGCGCTGAGGCAGGGCCTGCGTCCGGACCTCATCCTGTTGGACTTGATGATGCCCGACGTGAGCGGGTGGGCCTTCCGCGCGTGGCAGCGCTCCCAGGAGGAGTTCGCTGACATCCCCGTCATCATCGTCTCCGGACAGGGCCTCAGCGCCGCCGAGGTCTCCCGGCTCGGGGTCAATGGTTACCTCCCGAAGCCACTGGACCTTGATGCGCTCCTGTCCACCGTGGCCCGCTTCATGCCCCAGGAACGGCAGCCCGGGGTGGCCTCCTGGTAGGCCCGGGGCCCGGCGTCAGAGGTTCGGCCAGTAGGGCTTGAGCGCCTCGCGGCTCTGGGCCAGCGCCCTCATCGCGTCCGAGGTCGTCTCCCCAGTGGGGAAGCTGTCCCGCCGGCCCGCGAGCACCTCTACGCAGGCATGTACGGACTGGGAAAGTCCCTCCAGCGAATAGCCGCCCTCCAGGAGAAGCACCAGCCTGCCGTCGCACACGCTCTCCGCCAGGGACTTCATCGCCGAGCACATCGCCGCAAAGCCCCGCTCCGTGACGAGCATTCCTCCGATGGGGTCCGCCCGGTGCGCATCGAAGCCCGCGGACACGAGCACCAGCTGCGGCCGGAACGCCTCGGCGATGGGCAGGAAGAGCTCCTCGAAGACGGCCTGGTAGTCCTTGTCCGTGGCGGCGCCGGGGATGCCACAGTTGACGGTGAAGCCCTTCCCTTCGCCCGCGCCCACCTCGTGCGGCGCGCCCGTGCCTGGGTAATACGGGTATTGGTGCACGGACTGGTAGAGCACGTCCCGCCGCTCCCAGAAGGCGGCTTGGGTGCCGTTGCCGTGGTGCACGTCCCAGTCCAGCACCAGCACGCGCTCCAGCCCGCGCCGTCGCGCCGCCTCCGCCGCGATGGCCACGTTGTTGAAGAGGCAGAAGCCCATGGAGCGGCCGGGCTCGGCGTGGTGCCCCGGGGGCCTGACCAGCGCGAAGGCATTGCGCGCCCGGCCCGCCAGCACCTCGTCCACCGCCTGCACCGCCGCGCCCGCGGCCAGGACCGCCGCGTCGTAGCTGTCCTCGGAGGTGCGGGTGTCTGGGTCGATGACGGCCTCTTCCCCGGCCAGTCCTGACAGGTACTTGCGCAATTCCGGTGTATGCACCCACGAGAGCTCCGCCTCCGTGGCCGACCGGGGCTGGCCCACCTGGGTGCCCTCCACCGGAGCGCGCGCCAGCACCGACAGGATGCTCTGGAGCCGGGCGGGGCTCTCCGGGTGGACTGGGCCCGGCTTGTGCTTGAGGAACAGCGGATCGGTCAGCAGCAGGGTAGGGGACGTCATGCGGCGGGCTCCGGACGGGGGGGACCTACTCCTCCCGTAGGCCCGAATCTACTCCGGGGCCGATTTCTTCCCGCCAGGGGCTCCGAGGCCTGTTCCGTTCCTTGCCCTTTGTCTCATTCCCTCCTTTGATATCAGCGCCTTGGCTCGGATCCTCCAGAAAGTCGGTCTTCGCGGGCTCCTTTTCGGAGTCTTCACCGTGGCTCAAGCCGCGCTCTTCCTGGTGTTCGCCATCGTTGTGGCGGACTCGGTGAGGGACTACCTCGACACCCAGCTCACCACGCATGCGCGTGAGAAGGCCCAGGAGATCGCCAACAGAGGCGTCTCCACTCCGGATGCCCTCGCCCTCATCAGCTGGGACGAAGACTTCGCCTTCGGCGCCATCGTCGACAGGAGTGGCCAGGTCGTCGACAGCGTCAGAGACCTCCCGAAGGATCTCGGCTCCCTGGTGGACCAGCTTGGCCGGGGCGAGTTGTCCTCTCCCGTCATCCGCGAGAACGGCGACCGGATCCTCGTGGCCCCCCTCAAGGGTGGCAACGGCTGGGTCCTCGTGGGCGTGAAATACTCGGGCATCTCCGAGGCCGTCTCCGCGCTGCGCTGGAGCATGCTCAAGCTCTTCGCCGTGGGCGTGCTGATCTTCCTCATCGTCTTCATCTTCGTCACCCGGCTGCGCATCCTCCAGCCGCTCGACGCGATGATGTCCATGGCCCGGCGGCTGGCCGAGTCGGACCTCACGGGCCGCGCGGATGTGGCCGCCAGCCAGGACGAGCTGGGCAAGCTCGCCGAGGCCCTCAATCGCATTGGCCAGAGCTGGCGGGAGACGCTCGGGCGCGTGCGAGGCGTGTCCGAGAGCCTCGCGGGCGTCATCGAGCAGATCTCCCGTACCGGCACCACCGTGTCCTCGGGCGCGGGCACCGTGCAGGCCCGGGTGGAGGAGACCTCCTCCTCCATGGTGGAGATGCTGGCGAGCCTCCGGGGCATCGCCGACAACGTCGAGGTGCTCTACCAGAGCGCCGAGCAGAGCAGCTCCTCCATCGTCCAGATGGCCGCCACCAATGACGAGGTGGCCGAGAACGTCCAGTCCATGGCCGCCAGCGTGGAGGAGACCACCAGCGCCATCGAGGAGATGTCCTTCTCCATCCGCGAGGTGGCCACCAACATCGCCGCGCTGTCCTCCTCCACCGAGGAGACGTCGCTCTCCATCAAGAAGATGGACGCCTCCATCGGGCAGGTGGAGACCAACGCCAACGAGACGGCCCGCCTCTCGGAGCAGGTGTCCGAGGACGCTCAGTCCGGCGTGGAGTCGCTGCAGAAGACGCTCAGCGGCATCGACCGCATCAAGGAGACGAGCCGCACGGCCGCCGGCGTCATCGAGAGCCTGGGCAAGCGCATCTCCGACATCGGCAACATCCTCAACGTCATCGACGACGTGGCCGAGCAGACCAACCTGCTGGCGCTCAACGCCGCCATCATCGCCGCCCAGGCGGGCGAGCACGGCAAGGGCTTCGCGGTGGTGGCCGAGGAAATCAAGGACCTGGCCGAGCGCACGGGCGCCTCCACCAAGGAGATCGCGGACCTCATCCGGAGCATCCAGGAGGAGAGCCGCAACGCGGTGGCGGTGATGAACCAGGGCGTGAAGAACGTGGAGGAGGGCGTGCAGCTGGGCCGCGACGCCGAGGGTGCGCTGTGGAAGATCAACGACAGCGCCCAGAAGGCCACGCAGATGGTGAAGGCCATTGCGCGCGCCACGGTGGAGCAGGCCCGCAACAGCCGCCAGGTGACGGGGGCCATCCAGCGCATCTCCGACACGGTGTCGATGATCTCCAAGGCCTCGAACGAGCAGGCCAAGGGCAGCGATCAGATCATCAAGAGCGCGGAGAAGATGAAGGCCATCACCGCGCACGTGCAGCGCAGCAGCCAGGAGCAGACGCAGGGCAGCAAGCAGATCACCCGCTCCATCGAGAGCATCAACGAGATGGTCACCCACCTCAACCGCGCCCAGAAGGAGCAGACCAAGGGCAGCGAGCAGGTGCTCAAGGCGGTGGAGACCATCAAGAGCGTCTCCGAGCACCAGACACGCAGTGTGCGGCAGCTGGAGGAGGCCATCGACCACCTCCAGAAGCAGGCCGAGGTGTTGCGGGGAGAGGTGCGCCGCTTCCGCGTGTGAGCCTACCCGAGCAGCCAGCCGTACCCCGGGTGCACTTTCGCTCCAGGGGTGCTAGTTCTTGAGGCCCATGTCGTCCCGACCTGTCTCCGAGCGCGCCGTCATCTTCCTGATCGGAGCGGTCCAGTTCGTCAACATCCTCGACTTCGTGATGGTGATGCCGCTGGGCCCTGACTTCGCGAAGGGGCTGGGGATCGACATCTCGCACATCGGCTACCTCTCCGCGAGCTACACCGGTGCCGCCAGTGTGGCGGGTGTGGTGGGAGGCGCCTTTCTGGACCGCTTCGACCGGCGCAAGGCGTTGGCTGTCTCCATGCTCGGGCTGGTGGTGGCCACCGCCGCGGGCGGCCTCGCCACCGGCTTCACCACGTTGATGATGGCGCGGGTGCTCGCGGGCTTGTTCGGTGGGCCAGCCACCTCGCTCGCCATGTCCATCGTCGCCGAGCTCATCCCTGTGGAGCGGCGCGGCCGGGCGATGGGGGCGGTGATGGGGGCCTTCTCCATCGCCTCCGTGGTGGGCATCCCCCTGGCGCTCAAGGTGGCGGAGCTCGGCAGCTGGCGGACGCCCTTCCTCACCGTGGCCGGGTTTGGGCTGCTGGTCGTGCTCGGAGCCATCTTCTTCCTGCCTCCCATGCGACGACACCTGGAGGAGGGGCGGCGCCAGGACCACCCGGTGGACGCCATGGAGCTGCTGCAGAACCGCGATGTGCAGCTGTCCTACCTCATGTCCGCCCTGGTGATGATGAGCGGCTTCGTCCTCATCCCCAACATCTCCGGCTACGTGCAGCAGAACCTTGGCTACCCGCGGGACTCCGTCGGCCACATCTACTTCTTCGGCGGCATCGTCAGCTTCATCACCCTGCGGCTGGCAGGCCCCCGGGTGGACAAGCTCGGGGCCTTCCGGGTGGGCGTCGTGGCCGCGGTGCTCGGGGTGTTCACCACCTACATCGGCTTCATCCACTACCCGGCCTGGCTGCCCGTCTCCGTGCTCTTCATGGGCTTCATGATGGCCAACGGCCTGCGCAATGTGGCCTACAACACGCTCACCTCGCGCGTGCCCTCCAATGCCGTGCGCGCCCGGTTCATGTCGCTGCAGTCCGCCGTGGGGCACATGGCCTCGGCGCTGGCGGCCTACCTTTCCTCGGTCGTCCTCGTCACCTTGCCGGATGGCAAGCTGGGGGGCATCGAGCAGGTCGCCACGCTGTCCATCCTGATGACGGTGATGATCCCCTTCATGATGCGAGTCGTCGAACAGCGCATCCGTGCCCGGGACCAGGGGGGCGCGCTCCAGATGGGGCAAGTTGCCCCAGCCGTTGCCCTGGCTCACCCTCCCTCCGACCACCATTAGGTTGCCCCACCGTCCAGCGTCCGGCCAGCCAGGGACTGTGCTGGATGGACGCTGCCATGCGGCTCCCCGTTGCGCTGGGCGCGGCATGGCGCGATAACCCCAGGCCAGTCTTCCCCGGAGCCCATCCGTCATGTTCAACATCGGCGCAGGAGAGATGGTCTTCATCCTGATTGCTGCGCTGCTCATCCTCGGGCCTCAGCGGCTGCCCGAGCTGGCGCGCGGCATCGGCAAGTTCCTGCGGGAGTTCCGCCGCCAGACGGACGAGGTGCGCGGCGTCGTGGTGCGCGAGTTCTACGCGATGGATGAGGAGGTCCAGCGCGAGCCGGCTCCGCCTCCCGCCCCTGTGGCCCCTCACGGCACGCCGGAGCACGCCGCCCACCCCGAGCCCCCCGCGCTGCCCCTGCCTCCGGGCCTCCATGCGCCACTCGATGCCATGACGGCCGCCCACCCCGAGTCCGTGCCGGTGGCGCCCGCCGTGGCAGCTCAGGCTGCGGCACTGGGCGCAGTGCCTCCCGCCGCGGAGGGAGAGGCACCGGCGGCTGGGGCCGGCGAGGCTCCCACGGCGGCCGAGGAAGAGCCCCTGCCGCGCTTTGATCCCATCCCGGGCACGGTGGCCCGTAACGCGTCGAAGTAGAGCGAGCCTTGGCCTTTCCGAATCCGACTCTGGACCCTGAACTGCGCATGTCGCTGGCGGAGCACCTCACGGAGCTCCGTGCGCGGCTCGTCAAGTGCACCCTGGCGGTGTTGGTGCTGGGCGGCGTGTCTCTCGTCTTCGCCCGCCCCATCTTCGGCGTGCTGATGAAGCCCGTGCTGGCGGCGCTCCCGCCCGAGGCCCGCTCCCTCGTCTACACCTCCGGCATCGAGGAGATTAACGTCCTCATGAAGGTGGGGGTGTACTGCGGCATCTTCCTCACCACGCCCGTCATCCTCTGGCAGATCTGGGGCTTCGTCTCGCCCGGGCTGTACCCGGAGGAGCGGCGCTACGCCTCGCCCTTCGTCATCTTCGGCTCGCTGGCCTTCATGCTCGGCGCTGCGTTCTGTTACTTCGCGGTGCTGCCCTCCATGTTCCAGTTCCTCCTGAACGAGGAGGAGGCCGCCGCGGTGGAGAGCCGCATGGATGTGGCCCGCATGCGCACGGAGGATGCGCTGCGCTTCCTGCGGTTAGGGGATGCGGAGCGCGCCGGACAGCTCGCGAAGGAGGCCACCTCGGCGCTGGTCTCCGCCGGCGACGGGATGCTGGACGAGCCCGAGGTGGTGCCCTCCGAGAGCGTGGAGCTGGCGGCCCGCCTGGAGGGGCTGGGGAAGCTGCTGGACGCCACGGCGGACGGCTTCGGCGTGCCCTCGCGGCTCGTGCTGAAGCAGGCGGTGGAGAAGCGCGTGGTGGCGGCCGAGGCCTTCGGGCGCAAGGACTATGCGGTGGCGGCCGCGGCAATGGATGAGGCGGCGAGCCTGCTCGCGGGCGTGGCGCCGACTCGCACCGAGGAGCTGGCCGGCCTGTGGAAGCTGGAGAAGGAGCTGGCCACCGGGCACGCCCGCCACGAGGCGCTCCGGTGGACGCGGCCCATGCTCACCATGAACGAGCAGCTGTCCCTCGTGCTGGTGCTGCTGCTGGCCTTCGGCGTCATCTTCGAGCTGCCGCTGGTGATGGCGCTGCTCGGCGTGGTGGGTGTGGTGAAGAGCAAGTGGCTCTTCAAATACCAGCGCCATGCCTTCGTGGTGTGCCTCATCGCCGCGGCGATCCTCACTCCCACGGGGGACGTGGTGAACCTGTCGCTGATGGCGGGGCCCATGTTGCTGTGCTACGAGCTGGGCGTGGTGGCGGTGTGGCTGATCGAGCGGCGGCGGTCCAAGACCGAGGTTGACCCGAGCATCTCGCCGGCGCCATGAACCGGTCCTCGCCTCCTCGCCGGCGGCTGATCGCGAACCTGCGCTACCTGTTCGCGCTGCTGAAGCGCTTCCGCATCACGCTGTTGCTGACGGCGGCGCTGTTCCTGGGGGCCCCACCCATCTACCAGCTGCAGTGCGAGCTGCCCGGCGGCGAGCACGTGAAGGCCGGCAAGGCGCTGCAGCACGTGTACTTCCTGTTGTTCGGGCAGCCCTCGCTGGACTGCGCGGATGACTGGGTGCTCACGGTGCTGAACCTGCTCATCCCGCCGGTGGGCATCGCGCTGGTGGTGGATGGCGTTGTGCGCTTTGCCTACCTGTTCTTCGCCAAGCACAAGAGCGACAAGGAGTGGATCGAGGTGATTGCCGAGACCTTGAAGGGGCACATCATCGTGTGCGGGGCGGGCCGCGTGGGCTACCGCGTGGTGGACCAGCTGCTGTCCATGGGCAAGGACGTGGTGGTGGTGGAGAAGCGCGAGGATGGTGCCTTCGTGAGCGTGCTGCGCGACCAGCAAGTGCCGCTGCTCATCGACGACATCCGCAGCCCGCAGTGCCTGCCGCGCCTGAACGTGAGGGCGGCCTCCGCCATCGTCTGCTCCACGGACGATGACCTGGCCAACCTGAACATCGCCCTGGACGCGCGGCGCTTCAATCCGGGCATCCGCGTGGTCATCCGCCTGTTCGATGACGACCTGGTGGCCAAGGTGCGCGACACCTTCAAGGCCGAGGCGCTGTCGAGCTCCTCGCTGGCCGCGCCGGCCATGGCGCTGGCGGCGCTGGATCCGCGCATCGTTCACTCGTTCCGGATTGGCGGGCATCTAATGGTGGTGTCGGTGTTCGAGGCCCGTACGGGGCTGCCGGGCATCACCATTTCCGAGGTGAGGGATCGCTTCGGGGCGCTGGCGCTCTCGCTGCGGCGAGGAGGCGAGGACAAGCTCCACCCGAACGGCGACCAGCGCATCCTGGATGGGGATCTGCTGACACTCCAGGCTGAGTACCCAGACTACCGGCGGCTGCGCGCCTTCACCGGCGAGGCGCATCCGCCCATCTGGTCCGACAACGAGTCGGCCCTGCCGGCCCTGACTCGGCCGACAGGGACGGACTGAGTCCTCTACCAGCAGCGGAAGTTCAGCACCTGGGCGGGAGGTTCGCCTTCCAGGGTTTCCGGCTGTGACGTCGTGCCCAGCTTTCCGCTCGCCGAGAAGCCCCAGCACCACGCGGTGCCGCTCGTGTCACAGCCGCAGACGTGGTCGCCGCCCGCGCTCAAGGTGAGCATGTTCTGGACGGGTACCTTCACCGGCGTGGAACTGCACGGATCATTGCCGAAGATGTTGGGGCACGTTTCCTGGGTGGCCGCGCCCAGCTGGAGGGTGGCATTGCCTCCCCAACCCCAGACGGTTCCGTCCGTGAGCAGCACCAGCGCGGTGCTGTAGGCCGTGACGAGGACCTTGGCTGGAGCCGGCAGGCCGGTGATCTTCCGCGGAGTGGGGTTGCAAGGCAGCGCGCCGCTGGACCAGAAGCAGTCCTGGGTGCCCGTGCGCGTCCCCGTCTGGGCGACTTCGTTGGCGCCCCAGCACCACACCTCTCCCGCCGTGGTCAGGCCGCACGCGAAGTTCCCGCCCACGGAGACTTGCTGGAAGAGGGTGCCTGCGGGGACCTTGACCTGGACGGAGCCGCCGCTCGTGGTGCCGTTGCCCAGGTTGCCCGCGTTGTTGTAGCCCTGGCAGACCAGGGTGCCATCGCTCTTCACGAAGCACATGAAGTCCCCGTCGTACACGGAGAGAGCGCGCGCTCCGCTCGCCACCACTTGCTGGGTGTCGCCCTGGGAGTAGGCCCAGATGCTGCCGTCCTTCTTGGTCACGTAGGCGGTCTCCTCGCCCATGTCGAAGGATTGGACCTCGGTGCCGAACACGGTCAGCTGCTGGGGCGGGGAGAACAGCGTGTCCTCGTCCTCGCTCAGGATGCGTCCCCAGCACCAGAAGGTCCCATCCGTCTTGAGGCCACACGTGGCCTGGTTGCCTGAGACCACCTGGGCCAGTCCCGTGATGCGTGCTTGCACCGGGACAGGGCTCTCGTCGCCCGAGGTGCCCTGCTCGCCGTACTGGTTCCGGCCCCAGCACCATGTCTCTCCGTTCGAGTTGAACCCGCACGTGTGGTGCTCCCCGGCGCTCACGGCTCCCTTGGCGGTGGGAGGGGGAGAGGGCAGCGGAACCGGATCCGGGTTCGGCTCCGGAGGCGTGGGAGAGGTACCGCCGCCGCAAGCGGCTGCGAGCAGCGCCAGGGTCAGAGTGAGCCAACGCGAGGTCATCGTTGCTCCTTGGAAGGGGAAGACAGGGTTCTACCGCACGTGTCTAAGCGGGGGGCAGAGCGGGTCCGTGCGGCTTGTGGATCTGGACACAGAGTGCGCGTCCCGCCATGGCGGTTGTCCGTGGGCGGTGCGTGCGCGTAAGAAAGGCGGCCGCTCAGGAGACCGAATCATGCCTCGCATTGCTTTCATGCTGATGCTCGCGCTCGTCGCGGGTTGTGCCTCTGTCCAGCGCCCCGCGGGCGCGGAGGTGACGCTGACCTCCAGCGGTGACGCGCGGGTGGGCACGTACGTGTCCTCGCCGTGGGGGTTCAGCACCTCGTCGTACTGGATCGAGGGCCCCGAGGGGTTGATCCTCATCGACACGCAGTTCTTGCCGTCGGCCGCCGAGGAGTTCGTGAACTGGGCGGAGCAGGTGACGGGGAAGAAGGCGCTGCTGGCCATCGTGCTGCACCCGAACCCGGACAAGTTCAACGGGACGAACGTGCTGCGCAAGCGGGGCATCCGCGTGGTGACGAGCGAGCAGGTGCGCGCGCTCGTTCCCCACGTGCACCAGATCCGCACCGCGTCCTTCTACGAGCGCTACAAGCCGGACTACCCGACGGAGGTGCCGCTGCCGGAGAGCTTCGGCTCGGCCACGACGGAGTTGAGCGCGGGCGGCGTGACGGTGAAGGCCCACGTGATGGGCGCGGGCTGCAGCGAGGCCCACGTGGTGGTCGAGTACGAGGGCCATCTGTTCCCGGGGGACATGATCGCGAGCAACACGCACAGCTGGCTGGAGATCGGCAGGACGGATGAGTGGCTGAAGCGCATCGACGAGATGAAGGCGCTGAAGCCCAAATGGGTACACCCGGGCCGAGGGCCCTCGGGGAACGCGGGCTTGCTGGACATGGAGCGTGCCTACCTGCAGCGGGTCATCGCCGAGGTGGCGGCGGAGAAGCCGCAGGGGAAGCCGACGGACGCGGCGCTCGAGCGCATCCAGTCGCGGCTGGTGGAGGCGTATCCGGGCTACCGGCTCGAGGTGTTCCTGAACATTGGTCTGCCGGCGGAGTGGGCGCGGCAGGCGCAGGCTTTCGGGGCGGCGAAGTAGCGCTCAGGAGTGGGGCTCCCAGGAAGAGATGAGGCGATGGAGCCCCGAGACGCGACACTCGATGCGCTCTGGAACCAGCTCTGGGAACTCGAACAACTGGTTCACCGGGGCGGAGACCTCGAACTCACCGGCGATGTGCGCAATCTGCTCCTTCGCGCGGCCCCAACGGTAGCCCTCGGCGAAGCCGAGGCCATGGCAGCGCTCTTGAGCGTGGAGGGCGCTATCGAGTTACTGGGGAAGATCCGAGCGCGCGTCCGTGAGGGCTCGCATCGGCTCGGCAATGCTCTCCATCGAATGTACCGCCTTCAGGAGCAAGGGAAGCTCGATGAGGCGCGCCAGCAGATGCGCGACCTGCTGAGTGTGGAGGTCGTCCCCTTGTATCGAGAGATTGCCGAAGGCGAACTCGAGAAGATGGAGGGGGCGTCGTAGGAACCACCTTCATGGGCGTTTGACAGGTTGCGCGCGAGGGCTGACCTTGCGCAGCTCGTGGAAGTGGTCCGACGCGACCCGCGTGGCGTTCACCAGGGCATCGACGGGCCCGACGCCCACCCGGCACAGGATCTCCGACTGAGTCTCCCTGTGCTGGATGCACAGGGGGCAGTACCAGTTGCCCTGTGGATCGTTGGGGATGGGGGCGGGGCGGCCGATCGTCACTCTCGCAATATGCTGAACCCCATCGTCGTTCTCGTACGACCAGAAGTCGTCGGCGATCGGATCCTCAATGAAGGTGAGCTGGGGGAGCCAGTTGCCCATAGGGTACCCTTTCTTGCTCAGGCGCCGATGCCGAAGATGAGCGAGAAGCGCTCGCCCGGGGCCACGTGGAGCAGTCCCTCGCCCGTGGCCAGAGCTCCTGCGGACGCCGTCCACGGCTCCACGCAGACGAAGTCCTTCCCCTGCAGTGTCCACACCACCATCCGCTGGAACTCGATGCTCCACGTGAGCTTCACCGGCCTCCGTCCCAAGCCTCGGTGCAGTGTCGTCCCTGCCTCCGAGTGGTCCAGCAGGTGCAAGTCCACCTCGGGCGCCGTCAGGTTCAGCCCTCTGAAGGGCACCACCTTCCCTTGACGGTTGTCCCACGCCTTCGTCGCATCCGTGGCCACGCTCGCCGCGGCTTTCACCATGTCCAGCACGTGGAAGTACGGGTGGAACCCCAGGTGCACCGGCAGCGGGCGCTCGTCCCGGTTCTCCACGTCGAAGTCCAACGTGAGCTGCGGTCCGTCTAGCGACAGCGTGAGCTGCGCGTCGAAGCGCCACGGGAACTGTCGCAGCGTCTCCTCCGTGGCGCTCAGCCCCAGCACCAACATCTCCCGCTCCGCCTGCCGCACCGTCCACGGCAGCCTCCGGGCGAACCCGTGCTGCGTCATCGAGTACGCCTGCCGTCCCACCGGGTACGTGTCCCCCGGCAGCTTCCCCGCGATGGGGAACAGCACCGGAATCCCCCCGCGCACGTTCTTCGACAGGTCCACCACCGTGCTCTCGTCCAGGTAGAGCAGCTCGTCCCCGCCCACGTTCATGCGCGTGACGAGCGCCCCTCGGCTGGGGATGACCTCCACCCGGGCCTCCCCATCCTCGAGCACGTATGTCTCCAGCCCTCCGAGTCCCTGGAACGGCATGGCGTGGACCTCTCAGCCCTGCATGAACGGGTAGGGCACCCGCGTCGGCGGCGCGAAGTTCTCCTTGATGGTGCGAGGGCTCGTCCACCGCACCAGGTTCAGCATCGAGCCCGCCTTGTCGTTGGTGCCCGAGTTCCTCGAACCGCCGAACGGCTGCTGCCCCACCACCGCCCCCGTGGGCTTGTCGTTGATGTAGAAGTTGCCGGCCGTGCCGCGCAGCTCCCGCATCGCCGTGGAGATCGCCTTCCGGTCCCGTGCGAACACCGCGCCCGTGAGCGCGTATGCCGCCGTCTGATCGCACTCGCGCAGCGTCTCCTCGAAGCGCGCGTCCGGATACACGTGCACGCCCACCAGCGGCGCGAAGATCTCCTCCTGCATGATGCGGTGGCGCGGGTTGGTCAGCTGCACCACCGTGGGCTTCACGAACCAGCCCTCGCTCCGGTCCGCGTCTCCGCCGGTGATGATCGTCGCCTCCGAGCCGCCCTGCTTCGCCAGCTCGATGTACGAGGACACCCGCTTGAATGACTTCTCGTCGATCACCGCGCCCATGAAGTTGCGGAAGTCCGTCACATCGCCCATTCGCAGCTCGGCGGTGAACTCCTGCACCCGCGCCTTCAGCTTGGGCCACAGCGACTCGGGCACGTACACGCGCGAGGCCGCCGAGCACTTCTGCCCCTGGTACTCGAAGCCGCCGCGGACAATCGCCGTCGCCAGCGCGTCCACATCATCCGCCGCCGAGGCGTGCGCGAAGATGAAGTCCTTACCGCCCGTCTCGCCCACCAGCCGTGGGTACTGCTTGTAGCGGTGGATGTTCTCGCCCACCGTGCGCCACATGCCCTGGAACGTCGGCGTGGAGCCCGTGAAGTGGATGCCGCCCAGGTGCGGGCTGGCCAGCGCCGGGTTGCCGATCGTCGGACCATCCCCGGGCAGGAAGTTGATGACTCCGTCCGGCAGCCCCGCCTCGCGCAGCAGCTCCATGATGTACCAGGAGCTGAACGCCGACGTGGAGGACGGCTTGAGCAGCACCACGTTGCCCATGATGGCCGGCGCGGTGGCCAGGTTCAGCGTAATGGACGTGAAGTTGAACGGCGCCACCGCGAACACGAACCCGTCCAGCGGACGGTAGTCCATCAGGTTCCACGTCTGCGGCGAACTCAACGGCTGCTCGGCCAGAAGGCGCTCGGCGAAGTGCACGTTGAAGCGCAGGAAGTCGATCGCCTCGCACGCCGCGTCGATCTCCGCCTGGTGCGCCGTCTTCGACTGGCCCAGCATGGTGGCCGCGTTCAGGATGGGGCGGTAGCGCGTGGCCAACAGCTCCGCCGCGCGCAGGAAGATGGCGGCGCGCTCGGTGAACGGAATGCGGGCCCACTCGTCCTTCACCGACAGCGCGTTCTGGATGGCCTGCTCCACATGGCTGGCGTCCGCCTCGTGCAGCGTGGCCAGCACGTGCGAGTGCTTGTGCGGCATCCGCACCGGGTCCGTCTTGCCGGTGCGGATGTGCTTGCCGCCGATGATGACGGGAATCTCGATGCGCTCGGAGGCCATGCGCTGGAGCGTGGCCTGCAGCGCGGTGCGCTCGGGGGCGCCGGGCGTGTAGGGGAGGATGGGCTCGTTCTGCGGAGGGGGAACGCGGGCGATGGCGTTGATCACGCGGGACCTCGGGTTCGGGAAAAGGGCCGCGGAGCATATAGCCCTTTATCCCCAAGCTGGCCCGCGGAAGTGGCCTCGGTTTTCCCTGCGTGACAGCCCGTTGACCGGGTGCGTCAGCCCTCGGGGGTGAGCTCGACCAGCGAGCTGTCCGCCGGAGGACGCTGCCGCAGCAGCGCGTGGAGCTTGGCGATGAGCTCGGGGGGCTTGGCCGGCTTCAGCAGGTAGATGTCCGGCTGCGCCAGGGCGGGCTCCCCCAGCCGGGGCGGATAGCCGCTGAGGAAGGCCACCTGGATGTGCTTCAGCCGAGGCTCGGTGCGGACCCGATGGCACAGTGCGTAGCCGTCCATGCCGTCCATGTTCACGTCCGACAGCAGCAGGTCCGGCGGGCGCTCCAGCATCTTCGCCAGTCCAGCCTCGCCGCTCTCGGCCACGGTGCAGTCGAACTCTCCGGACAACAGCAGGCGCAGCGTCTCGCGCATGGTCCGGGTGTTCTCTACGATGAGCAGCTGAGGCTTCACGGCGATGGCTCTCCCTCGAACGGCCACACAGCACGCGCTAGGAGACCGCAACCCAGCACGGTGTGCACTGGAGGACAAAAGCACTCCCCGCGCAGGATGGGAAGGCTCGGGTCCACCCAGACCCATACTGAGCCGTGGTGGGGACACTGAGCGCTGTCCCATGTAGGTCTCGGAGTGCGTCACTCCTCAGGGGGCGGATTCACCAGACCTCGGCGGGAAACCTCGGAGTTCGGCTCTTCGTCGCCTCGGGCCTCGCGCTCGGGGACGTGCTCTTCGGTCCATTCCTTGCCGCGCTCGACGCGGTCTTCCCAGGAAGTCTGCTTGATGGGGTCTGTCGAGACGGTGTCGTCATCCGACGCGAGCCGGCGGCTCACCTGCCGGGCGCCTTCATCCAGCGCATTCGCCACTTCGCCTCGCTTGCGCGGCTGGAAGTTCTCCCTGGGCAGCATGGCGGCCTGCTGGTCGTCTCCGATGTCCCGAGGGGTGTCCTTCTTGTTGTTGGCCATGGCGCTGTCTCCGTGAGGTGCAGGGCTGAGCCCACTCGCTTCAAGTTCGCGGCTTAGACTGCTTCATGACCGTGGGGTGGAGCGGGCTGCCCACCACCCCGACAGGAGGGAACGATGGCGGTGTCGCCACGCGTGAGAGGGGCGCTCATGGGGCTGGGAGCAGCTGCGCTTTTCGGTGTCAGCGCTCCCGTGGCCAAGCGGCTCCTTCCGTCCAGCGGGCCCCTGGTGCTGGCGTCGCTCCTCTACTTGGGCAGTGGGCTGGGGCTCTCCGCTCTGGGCTTGCTCCGGCGGCGGTCCGGCACTTCGAGCCGTGAGGCCCCGTTGGGGCGCAAGGACGTGCCACTGCTGGCGGGCATCATCCTGTGCGGCGGAGTGCTGGGGCCGGTGCTGATGCTGACGGGGCTCGGACGGCTGTCTGGAGTGGCGGCATCACTGATGCTCAACCTGGAGGGGCCGCTCACGCTGTTGCTGGCGCTCCTCGTCTTCGGCGAGCACCTGGGGCGCTCGGGCCTGCTCGCCGCAGGCTTCATCTTCAGCGGGGCGGTGGTGCTGGGCGTCGAGGCGGGAGAGGTTCATGGGGATGCGCTCGGGGCGCTGTGCCTGGCGGGTGCGTGTCTGGCCTGGGCCGTGGACAACAACCTGACCCAGCGGCTTTCCCTCAAGGATCCGGTGGCGCTCGTACGGGTGAAAGCACTGGGCGCTGGCGCGTGCACGCTCGTTCTTGCCTTGCTGACCGGACAATCCTGGCCTCCCGCACCGGTGATCGCCGCCGCGCTCGTTCTGGGCCTGGGCAGTTATGGCCTGAGCATCGTGCTCGACACTCACGCCCTGCGCCTGCTCGGAGCCGCGCGCGAGGCCGCCTACTTCGCTACGGCTCCTTTTGTTGGGGCCCTGGTGGCCGTGCCCTTGCTGGACGAGCGGTTCCAAGTCCTGGAGTGGGTCGCGGGCGCGCTGATGGCTGCGGGTGTCCTCCTGCTCCTGCGCGAGCGCCACGTCCACGTCCACACGCACACGGCCCTGGAGCACGAGCACCTGCACGTCCACGACGCGCACCACCAGCACGAGCATCCGGGAATGACTCGGGTCTCCGAGCCCCACAGCCACCCGCATCGGCACGTGCCCATCACCCATGATCATCCGCACGTGTCGGATCTCCACCACCGGCACCAGCACTGAAGCGGAGGCCGCTGGGGCAGGCGAGGCGAGAGACGCCCCGCGTGTATGACTGTTCGGAAATGTCGGGACTTTTTCGAGCTCAAAACCCCCGACATTTCCGAACAGGAGGCCAGCGGCCTGGCCGTGGGGAGCCCTCCCATCGAGGCACACATCGCGAACGGGAGCTTCCCCAGGAGCGACGCAGGCTGGGAGGAGACCGGTGTTCACGTCAGGCCCCAGGGAAGAAGGCCGGAGCTACGCCTCCTCCCCTGGCAGCAGGGCTCCCTGCGCAGCGGCCGCCTGAGGCGCCGGGGCTGACCCAGGAGGGCGGACGGGGGTGCTTGCGCCAACCACGCCGACTCAAGGAAGCTGCGGGGCTGTCAATGGGGCTTCAGTGGATCTCCCCCGTCCTCCCTCGACCCTACACACCAGGTAGGACTGGATCCGCAAAGCCCGCTTGAGCAGAATGTGTAGGATACACTGAAAGCGACTACTGCCCCCTGTCCGACGCCCCCCTCCGTGCCTGTCCCTACGCCACGGCTCCCGATGAGCGACGAAGACAAGACTTCAGTCCTCGACGAGCGCAGCCGCCCGTCGTCGAGCGCACTGATGGAGGAGCCGCGTACGCCGGTGTCGGTGCCGAACCTGCGCCAGACGGATCGCCGCTCGCTGCTGCCGGGCACCCTGGTCCAGGGCCGCTACCAGATCGAGCGGGTGCTGGGCGAGGGCGGTATGGGCCGCATCTGGCTCGCGGAGGACCTCCAGGAACTGCGCCAGGTGGCCCTCAAGGAGATGCAGGTCCCCGAGGGCCTCAGCCCGTCCAAGGTGGAGGAGCTGGTGCTGATGTTCCGGCACGAGTTCTACGCCATGACGAAGCTGCAGCACCCCGGCACCCTCAAGGTCTTCGACTGCGGGATGACCGAGGCCGGTAACCGCTTCATCACCATGGAGGTGGTGGGTGGGCAGGACTTGAGCTCGGTGGCCCGGGGGCAGCCGCTCGACACACTGACGCTCTACCGCATCCTGATCCAGATGGCCCAGGTGCTGGCCTTCATCCATGCGCGCCTCTACGTCCACTGCGACATCAAGGCCAGCAACGTGCGCTTCATGGAGGATGGCACCATCAAGTTGATGGACTTCGGCGTGATGCACCAGCTGGGCACGCCGAGCCCTGGCAAGCTCAAGGGCACGCTGGAGTACATGGCCCCCGAGTGGCAGCGCGGCGCCAACATCGACGGGCGCGCGGACCTGTACTCGTTGGGCGTGATGGCCTACTTCCTCGCCACGCGCCGGCTGCCCTTCAAGCGCCAGAGCCCCGCCGCCCTTCTGGCGGACCACCTGACCCGGCCGCCGCCCAAGCCCTCCACCATCTGCCCCGTGGATCCGGCGCTAGAGGAGATCATCCTCCTGCTGATGGCCAAGGACCCGCGCGACAGGTACCAGAACGCGGGCGAGCTGCTCGAGGCGCTCTGCCAGGCCAGCGGCGAGCCGCTGCCCGAGGAGCCCCTGTCCGCGCGCGCCAGCTACCTCCACGTGCCCGAGGTGGTAGGCCGCGAGGCGGAGCTGGAGCATCTGATGAACTCGCTGGCCGAGGCGGACTGGGGCCAGTCCCAGGCGGTGCTCATCGGCGCCCCCGCCGGCGTGGGCAAGTCCCGGCTGCTCCAGGAGTTCGAGCTGCAGGCCAAGCTGGCGGAGATCGTCTTCGGCATGGGCCAGTGCCGCGCCGAGGGCCTCGCCCCGCTGGCCCCGCTCACCCAGGCCCTGCGCAGCCTCGTGCCGCTGACGCCCCCCGAGCTGGCCGAGCGCGTGGCGCCCCTGCTGGGCCGCCTGGTGCCCGCCCTGTCCTCGAAGACGGCGCCGGTGCCCACCTTCTCGGACGCGGGCGCCGAGCGCATCGCCATCTTCGGCGCGCTCACCGAGTGGCTCCAGGCTCTGGCCGATCGCCACACCTTCGTCCTGTGCTTCGAGGATCTGCAGTGGGCGGACTCCTCCTCGCTCGAGGTGCTCAACGTCATCATCCGCGCCCTGTCCCGCTCGCGCGGCATGGTGGTCGGCTCGTATCGCTCGGACGCGCTGAGCCGGCTGAGCCTCGCCTTCCAGACGGTGGACGAGGGTCTGTCCCACCGCATGGACCTGGCCCCACTCACCTCCGAGCACGTGCAGACGCTGGTGCAGCTGGCGCTCCCCGGCCTGCAGGTCCCCGAGGGCTTCGTCACCGGCCTGCACTCCATCACCGAGGGCAACGCCTTCTTCGCCACCGAGTGCCTGCGCGCTCTGGTGGAGGAGGGCGCCCTGCGCCGCTTGGGCGGCCGGTGGATGGCCGATGGGAACCTGGCCAAGCGCAAGCTGCCCGTGACCATCGAGGACACCGTGCTGGCCCGGCTCAAGGCGGCCCCGCCGGACCGGGTGTCGCTGCTGCGCCGGCTGGCTCCCGCGGGCCGCAGCCTGGAGCTGCCCATGGTCCGCGCGCTGGCGGGCATGATCGAGGTGGATCTGTTCCAGGCGCTGGACGACATCGTCGCGCGGCAGTTCCTCCAGCTCATCGAAGGCCGCTACGTCTTCACCCACGACACCGTCCACCAGGCCATCTACGACAGCACCCCAGAGCAGATGCGCCGCGCGTACCACGGGCGCGTGGCCGAGGTGCTCCAGGGCTTCCGGCACGACAACCCGAACATGGACCGGATGGTGGGCTACCACTTCGCCCGCTCCACGCAGCCTCGGCGCGCCATCGAGCCGCTGATGCGCGCGGGGCAGGCGGCCATCGGCTCGCAGGCGCTGCTGGATGCCACGCTCCTGTTGAAGGAGGCGGCGGAGCTGCTGGAGCAGGAGCCGCGCACCCCTGAGCGAGTGGGGCAGATCATCCGCACGTGGGCCACGCTCATCGAGGTGGGCTACACGAGCGATCCACCCACCGCGCTGGTGTACGCGCATAAGCTCTTTCAGCACTGGGCGGACACGGTGGACCTGGAGGCGGGCCGCCAGGAGGCGCTCGAGCAGCTGGACGCGGCGCGCACCGCGCCTCCCGCCGAGCACGCCGAGGCCCTGCGCCAGGTGTTCCGCGAGATTCCCATCTCCGCGCACATGACGCCGGTGGAGGTGTTCTGGAAGAAGGCGGAGCTGCAGATTCTGCAAGGCATCGCCATGGCCATCATGGGCCGCACTGGGGACTTCCAGCTGCTGCTGGAGCGCGTGGAGCGCGAGCACCCGGTGGACTCGCCCTTCCGGGCCGGCGTGTTCATCGGGCGGGGCGCGCTCAGCTCGCACACCGGGCACTTCGCGGGCGTGCTCAAGGCCCAGCGCGAGCAGGTGGAGCGGCTGCGTGCGTTCCGGGCCTCGGTGGAGCGGCCCTCGCCCCGGCTGGCCTGGGCGTTGGGCATGGGGTGCTATTTCCTCAACATGCTCCGGGGCCTGCGTGGCGAGCCGCTGGACGCGGACGCCACCCGCGACGGGTTCGAGGTGGCGGAGACGTTCGGCTTCACGGACATCCGCATCTACCACCTGTTCACGCAGATCGTCCGCGCCTCCTTCACGGGCGACGCGGTGGCGCTCATCCCCGTGCTCATCGAGAAGCAGGAGCTGATCCGCCGCCTGGGCAACCCGCGCCTGCCCGAGCGCAACCTCGCCATCTACACGCCTCCGTACTACCTGGAGCGTGGCGAGCTGGAGCAGGTGGAGGCGGTGCTGGCCCGCGGGCAGACGCTGGCCGAGGTGCTGCCCGGGGACTTGTGGCTGCAGCGCTACGTGCAGGTGTACCAGGCGTGCCGGGACGTGCTGGCCAACGACGTGGCCGCCGCGCGCGAGTCACTCCCGCGAGCGCTGGAGGTGGCGCGCACGGACGAGTTCCGCATGGAGACGCTGGTGCGCGTCTACCAGTCCCGTTTCGAGCGCTCGCAGGGGAACGAGGCCGTCGCCCGGGAAGCCGCCGAGGCCGCGCTGACTCGGGCGTTGGATCCGGTGCTGGAGAACCCCTTCGATGAAATCCTCGCTCGCCGGGCGCTGGCGCCGCTGGTGCCGGTGGACGAGGGCCTGGCCCACTTGGCGCAGGCGCTCGCGCGGGCGGAGGAGACGCGCAACGTGCTGCAGGTCGGGCTGGTGCACTTCGCGCTGGCGGAGCTGTGGTTCGCGCGCTCCTCGCTCGAGGCCTCCCGCGCGCTGGATGCGGCGGAGAAGGCCTTTCAGGCGGCGCGCTCACCCTTCTGGCTGACGCGGGTGGCGACCCTGCGCGAGGACGTGCTGAGCCAGCTGGGGCTGAAGACGGGGTAGGGGCGCTCACCGCCCTCTGCTGTCAGGCGTCCCGGTAGCGCAGGCCGAGCCGGGTCAGGTGGTGGAGCCCCAGCCGCGCTGGCACCGAGTCGTAGCTGATCACGTACACGTCCAGCCCCTCGACGACAGGGAGGAAGGCGAGGCCGCCCAGGTGCAGGGCCCGCGAACTGGTCTCGTCGCTGAGCGAGGGAGCGGGGTGATCCCGGCCCGCGACGCCCTGCCGGAGGGCTTCGCGCCAGGGGCCCACGAGGCTGCGGGGAAGGGTCCCTCGCTGCTCGGTGGCGATGAGGCCCAGCTGAGCGAGGTCCTGCGCGGACAGGTGCACAGGGTCCGCGTGGTAGTCCCACACCTGGACCTCCAACTCCGGCGGGGAGGCGCGGAACTCGAGCTCGCCCTTGCGGAGCACGAGGGGCTCGGAGGGAGGGGAGCGATGGGTCACGGACGGAGGCTTTTCGAAGGAGAGGAGGCGATGAGGTGAGGCATGGCGCACGTCGAGGGCCCGGCGTCATACATGGCCTGCGCGCGAATTGCAGCCCGGCCTGAGGGGCAGGTGAGGGGGCGTCCAGTCATGGACGGCGGCGGCCCCTCGTGGCTACGGTGCGAGGGATGGCCTCGCCCCCCGGAGCCCGCCCATGAACGTCCTTGCCCAGCTGGCCACCGCGCTTGCGGGCCTGGGGCTCGCCGTGACGCTCCTGGTGCTCAACCTGTGGCGTGCCACCCTGTTCCTCTTTCCCTCTCGAGTGCGCGTGGAGCCGGATGCGCCCGGGGATCAGATGAACCTGCCGGAGGTGCTGGCCCCGCTGGAGGCGCAGCTGAAGGCGCTGGGCTTCGTTGCGCTGGGCAGCCACGAGGAGAAGACGCCTCTGCGCCGGGCCGCGCTCTCCTATGACTATGCCCACCCCGGTGAGCGCGTCTTCGCCACGCTCCACGAGGGGGCGCAGGGCACCCCGCGCCTCTACTTCCTCACGCCGCTGGCGCCCGAGGGCTTCGTCATCACCGCGGGCTATCGGCGTCCGGCGCTGGACATTCCCGGGAAGTACCGCTCGGGGGGCTTGGAGGAGGCCACCCCCGAGCGGCTCTTCCGCGCCCACCTCAAGCGCCTGGAAGGTGTGAGTCCCACAGGGGACTTCACCTGGGAAGGCCGGGTGGAGGCCGGGCGTTCATGGTACCGAGGGCTCGGGCAGAAGGAGATCCGCCGGCAGAACCTCACGGGGTTGTTGTGGACGGTGGCGGCGCTCGCGATTGTCGCCAGCGCCTTCCTGGGTGGGCGTGGCCGTTGAAGGGGCGGGGCGGTTTCGTTAAGGAGCCTGAGGCCCAGGCCTGAGGAGCAGCGCACGCATGAAGAGCGTTTCGAAGAGCGAAGAGATCTACTTTCTGTCCGGTAAGCGCACCCCGTTCGGCACGTACGGAGGAGCCCTCAAGGACGTGAGCGCCACGGAGCTGGCGGTGGAGTCCGCGAAGGCGGCGCTGGCCCAGGCCAAGGTGTCCCCCGAGCAGATCCAGCACGTGGTGTACGGCAACGTCGTGCAGACGAGCTCGGACGCCATCTACCTGCCTCGGCACGTGGGCCTGCGCACGGGCGTGCCCATTCCGGTGCCGGCGCTGGGCGTGAACCGGCTGTGCGGCTCGGGCTTCCAGGCGTTCGTCACGGCGGCGGAGCAGATGCTCACCGAGCAGGCCTCGTGTGTGCTGGCCGGCGGCACCGAGTCCATGAGCCAGGCGCCCCACGTCATCCGCGGCGCGCGCTGGGGCATTCCGCTGGGCAAGGGCGGGCTGGAGGACATGCTGTGGAGCGCCCTGACGGACAGCTACACGGGCCAGGCCATGGCGCTGACGGCCGAGCAGCTCGCGGTGGACTACGGGCTCACCCAGGAGCAGGTGGACGAGTACGCGGTGCTCACGCAGAAGCGCTTCGCCGCCGCGCAGGAGGCGGGCCGGCTGCAGGATGAGATTTCGTCCGTCACGTTGAAGGGCAAGAAGGGCGACACGGTGTTCGCGAAGGATGAGCACAACCGCCCGGAGACCACGGTGGAGGGGCTGAAGAAGCTGCCCAAGGTGTTCAAGAAGGACGGCGTGGTGCACGCGGGCGCGGCCAGTGGCATCTGCGACGGCGCGGGCTCCATGGTGATGGCCACGCGCTCCTTCGTGGACAAGCACGGCTTGAAGCCCATCGGGCGGCTGGTGAACTGGGGCATCTCCGGGTGCGATCCCAAGGTGATGGGCATTGGCCCGGCGCCGGCCATCCGGCGGCTGCTGGAGCGCGCCGAGATCAAGCTGGGCGACGTGGAGCTGTTCGAGGTAAACGAGGCCTTCGCGCCGCAGTACCTGGCGGTGGAGAAGGAGCTGGGGCTGCCACGCGAGCGCACCAACGTCAACGGTGGGGCCATCGCGGTGGGCCACCCGCTGGGCGCCTCGGGGGCGCGCATCACCATGAGCCTCATTTATGAACTGAAGCGCCGGGGTGCCCGGTATGGTATCGGATCGGCGTGCATCGGCGGCGGCCAGGGGATCGCGGTCCTGGTCGAGGCGCTCTGAGCAACGGACTTCCTACCGGGATTTGAGATGAGCAACGAGGTGGACGCGAAGACGGCTCGCGAGCGGGCCAAGCAGATCGCCGAGCAGCGCCGGGCCGAGCGCCGCAACCGCAAGCGCAAGTGTGTGGTGTGTGGCGTGGAGGAGAGCGACAAGACGCCGCTGGGGCCCCACCCGGACGGCATCGGGCCCTCGTGCAAGGACGAGGTCTCCTGCCAGCAGCGCCGCGCGGCCACGGGCCGTTGAAGCCAACCCCTGTCCTCTCGGGAACCCTCGAGGGGACAGGGCAGGGCAAATTTCCCACGCCCTTTCTTGCGGGGCGCCTGGACTCAGGGTAAACCTGCGGAATCTCTGGTTTTCAACGAGGGTCGGTGATGGCCGTTAACTTCACGGGAGTGAGGGTGTTCTCCACCACGCTCGCGCGCGACCGCGAGAACATGGGTGAGAACATCACGAAGTGGCTGAAGGAAAACTCCAACTTCGAGGTGGTGGACAAGGTGGTGACGCAGTCCTCGGACAAAGAGTTCCACTGCTTGACGATCACACTGTTCTACCGTGTGAAGAGCTGAGCCGGCGGGTCAGCTGACAAGCAGGAGACACTTGGAGGGCGCTCTCCCCACAGAGGGGATGGGCGCCCTTCTTCGTTGAAAGCGGCCACTGGATGACGAAGTGGTTGCGAAGTGGCGGGTCTTCCACCACCTTTGGACGGCTCGGCGGTTCGAGCGCGGAGGAGTGTGGATGCGACCGATGCGCGGCAGCAGGTTTGGCGGAGGGTTCGGGGGAGGCTTCCCGGGCCTGGAGTCCATGTCGGCCAAGCTGGCGGTGGGCTTGGTGGCGGGCTCGGTGCTGTTCCTGCTGACCAAGAGCACCGGCGGTGGGCTGCTGCTGCTCACCCCAGGGACGCTGGGCAGCTACCTCTGGCAGCCGTTCTCGTACGCGTTCATCGAGATGAGCCCGCTGGGCATCATCTTCGGGGCCATCATCATCTGGAGCATTGGCGGCTGGCTCGAGGGGGTATGGGGCGCGCGGCGAATGCTGCTGGTGACGCTGGGCTGCACGGTGCTGGCGGGCCTCGCCACGTCGCTGATCATTCCGCTGATTCTGAGTGGAACGCCGCTGTACGCGGGCGGGACGGTCATGGCGTCCATCCTCTGGGTGGCGTACGGGCTGACGATTGGGCGGGGGCAGACGAACTTCTGGGGGATTCCGCTGTCGGGCAACGCGTTCGCGGGGATTGGCGCGGGGTTCGTGTTGCTGGGGATCCTGACGGCGGGGAACCTCTTCCTCGGATTTCTGGGCCAGCTCCCGGATGTGCTGGGGTTGCTGTTCGTGTTCATCTACATGAAGGGAGCGAACCCGCGGCGGCTGTGGCTGCACTTCCAGCACTGGCGGCTGCAGCGCCAGCTGAGGGGCCGGGCGCGCAACCTGCGCGTTGTCTCCCATGACCGGCCGAGCGACGACCGGTACCTCAACTGAGCGAGTGGGCGCCTGGGGACAGAGTCTCCAGGCTCAGTTCGGTGCCTCTGGGTGCCCGTACTGCTTGAGCTTGCGGTAGAGCGTCGCGAGACCGATGTCCAACTGCTCCGCCGTGCGCGAGCGGTTGCCGTCGTTCCGCGCCAACACCGCGAGGATGTACTCGCGCTCCATGTCCTCCAACGTCCGGGGTGTGGCCCCTGGCAAGAACGTGGGCGGCGCCGCGCGCACCTCCTCGGGCAAGTCTTCCTGCTCCACCCGTGCGCCTTCGCACAGCGCCACCGCGCGCTCGATGGCGTTCCCCAGCTCGCGCACGTTTCCTGGCCAGGGGTAGCGCAACAGCTGGTCCGTCGCCTGCGGCGAGAATGAGGACACCCGCCGCCCCAGCCGCTCTGTCGCCTCCGCCAGCAGCAGCCGCGCCAGCGGGAGGATGTCATCGCGCCGCTCGCGCAGCGGAGGGATGCGCAGCTCGATGACCCGCAGCCGGTAGTACAGATCCTGCCGGAACCGTCCCGCGTTCACCTCCTCCAGCAGGTGCCGGTTCGTCGCCGCCACCACCCGCACGTCCACCTTGCGGCTCTGGTTCTCGCCCACCCGCCGCACCTCCTTCTCCTGCAGCGCCCGCAGCAGCTTGGCCTGCATCGCCGGAGGCACCTCGCCCACCTCGTCCAGGAACAACGTGCCGCCGCTCGCCGCCTCGAACAGGCCCGGCCGATCGTGCGTCGCCCCCGTGAACGCGCCCTTCGTGTGTCCGAACAGCTCGCTCTCCAGCAGGCTCTCCGTCACCGCCGCGCAGTTCACCGCCACGAAGGCCTTGGGCGCCCGGCCCGACTCATCATGGATGAGCCGCGCAATCCGCTCCTTGCCCACGCCGCTCTCGCCGGTAATCAGCACCGTCGAGTCCACCTTCGCCGCCCGCCGCGCCAGCCCCAGCACCCGCTTCATCTCCTCCGTCCGAGACACCATCCCCGACGGGTCCTCCGTATCCCCTGTCACCCGCGCCAGCGTCCGCCGCTTCACCCGCAGCTTCTGCTCCGCCTGCTTGAGCGCCTCCGTCACCTGCCCCAGCGTGCCCTCCATGCACTGCGTCTCGTAGAAGCGCAGCGCCTCCACGCACTCCGGCCCCCACTCCTCGCCCGGCTTGCCGAGGATCTGGCACACCGCGTCTCCCTTCCCCACGCACTTCGTCTCCAGGCAGTAGATGGCCTTGCCGTGGCAGTAGCTCATGTACCCGCTGGCAAATCCCGTCAGGCTCCAGCACACCGGCTGATCCGCTCGCCCCACGTGCAGCAGGTGCTGCTCGGCCTCGTACGACTCGCGCCACAGCGCTTCCGCGAACGGTTCCGGCCCGTCCTCCGGCCTGCGCTCCACCGGCTCGAAGAGCACCTGCCCTTGCAGGGTGTGCAGCCGGCCGCCCGCCCGCCTCCATGACGCCTCGTTCGGCCACGGGAACGCCGTCTTCATCGCCTCCGCCGTGCGCCACCCGTGAGCGAAGCCCAGCCGCGTGAGAATCCCCCGCGCCGCCGTCATCCCCACCGTCCCAATCAGCTCCTTGCGCAGCAGCCCCAACACCACCGCGTCCATCAGCAGCGCTCGCTGCCCGGCAAAGTGGATGAGCCCACCCTCCGGCTCGAAGCTCAGCAACTCCCGTAAGTCCAGCTGCAGTCCCTCGGCCATGGGCCCTTGGCTCCTTCCAGAACGATGCAGAACACTATCAATCTGAGAGCCTCCTCGCATGCCGTCAAGTTCTCCTGCAAGAGAATTCAAGGACTTGGAGTGTCTGGAAGCCTGGCGCGAGGGTTGCTATGGAGCCTCTCTCGTGAGCTCCGAACTCCATAGACGCGAGGTTCTGCAGGCCGCCGCCGCTGTGGGCGTGGCGGGTGTCGCGGAGGCCGCAGGAGGCAAGAAGGTGGCAGGTCGCTCCGTGGCCCCGGCGTTCTTCGTCTCGCATGGCTCGCCCATGGTGGCGCTCGACTCGGACGCCTACCCCCAGGCGCTGAAGTCCTTCGCCGACGGGCTCCAGGAGGTGCGGGCCCTCGTGGTCGTCTCCGCGCACTGGGAGACGGCGGGCGGTGTGCGCGTCACCGCGAGCGAGGCCCCGCCGCTCATCTATGACTTCGGTGGCTTCCCCGAGCCCCTCTACCAGCTGACCTACCCGTGCCCCGGCGAGCCCGTGCTCGCGCGCGAGGTGGCCTCCCGGCTGGTGTCCGCGGGCTTTCCGGCGGTGGAGGATCCTGCGCGCGGGCTGGACCACGGCACGTGGGTGCCGCTGCGGCTGGCGCTGCCGGCGGCGCGGCTTCCGGTGGTGCAGTTGTCCATGCCTCGCGGTGCCACGGCCGAGGACGTGGCGCGCATGGGCGAGGCGCTGCGCCCGCTGCGCTCCCAGGGCGTCATGCTCATGGGCAGCGGTGGCATCACCCACAACCTCCGCCGCGTGGTGTTCCAGGACAAGTACGCCCCCGCCGAGCCCTGGGCCCAGGCCTTCGATGGCTGGGTGGCGCAGGGGCTGTCGTCTCGGGACTTCACCGGCCTTCGTGCTTGGTCCACCGCACCGAATGCGCGCCTGGCGCATCCAAGCACCGAGCACTTGTTTCCGCTGTATTTCGTCCTGGGCGCTGCCCTCGCCGAGGACCGGGTTACCCCCGTATTCGAGGGCTTTCATCACGGAACGCTGTCCATGCGCAGCTTCGCGCTGCACAGCTGAACCCTAGTCAGAGGAAGTCATGAAGAACCTGATCCAGTCTGTCGTCGCCGCTGCCGCCTTCGTTGTTCCCTCGCTCGCCCTGGCCGCCAACTGGGAGATTGATCCGGGCCACTCGAGCGCCAACTTCACCGTGAAGCACATGATGGTGACCAACGTGAAGGGTGAGTTCAGCAAGGTCACCGGCACGGTGACGTTCGACGAGAAGGACCCCTCCAAGTCCTCCGTCAACGCCAGCATCGACGCGTCCACCATCGACACGCGCAACGAGCCGCGCGATAACCACCTGAAGAGCCCGGACTTCTTTGACGTGGCGAAGTTCCCGGCCATCACCTTCAAGTCCAAGAAGGTCGAGAAGGCCGGCGAGGGCAAGTACAAGGTCACCGGCGACCTGACCATGCACGGCATCACCAAGGAGACCGTGCTGGACGTGGACGCCAGCTTCAAGGAGAGCAAGAACCCGTTCTCCGGCGCCTCTATCTCCGGCCTGACGGCGACCACCAAGGTCAACCGCAAGGACTTCGGCCTGAACTGGAACAAGAGCCTGGAGACGGGCGGCGTGCTGGTGGGTGACGACGTGAACATCGGCATCGAGCTGGAGCTCGTGAAGAAGGACGCCGCCCCGGCCGTGGCCCCGGTCGCCAAGCCGACCAAGTAACACCGGTTCGCTGCGCAGAGCTGTTCCCGGAGGGGCCTCGGAGTTCGAGGCCCCTCTGTCGTTGCGGGCGGGAGCTCCGGTGCGGCGGGCTAGCCCTCGGCGACGGCCTGCACGTTGGAGCGGTAGACGAAGATGCGCGCCGTGTTGGTGCGGTTGTCGGCCGGGGTGAAGAAGAAGCCCTGAGCGCCCCCGCTGAAGTCGCGCGAGAAGCCCGCCATCTGCCGGCCGTCGCTGAAGGTGACGCGGACCTTCTGGCCCTCGGCCTGCGGCTGGCGCGCGCCGGCCGGGAGCATGAAGAAGATGGCCTTCACGCGCTTGCCAGGGATGCGCTCGGGGGCGAAGCCGGTCTGCTGCTCGAGCGCGATCGTCTCGTCCAGCAAGTCCACGTCGCGGATGATGCCGCGCTTCACCTGGCCTTCGATGGTGTGGATGATGACGCGGTGCTCACCCTCCACGAAGCATGAGGCCTGTGCGGAGGTGTTGGGCGAGAGCGGCACTCCCAGGGGCTCGAAGAGCGGAATCTCCTCGTGGGCCACGGCGCTGTCGGCCTGAGCCGCGGCGCGGGGCGGCGGCGGCGGCGCCATCGCCATGGCAGGGGCCCGTGCGGGCGCGGCCGGAGGCAGGGAGGCCGCGTTCATGGCCTGCATGCCCGCAGCCGAGGGACGTGCCACGCCCGGCGCCGGCATGGCCGGGAGCGGAGTGGCGCGGGCCGCCGCAGGGGGCGGAGGAGGAGCTGCCACCCGGGGCGCAGGAGCCGGAGCGGCGCGAGCTGCTGCTGGAGCAGGCGGCGGCAGGGCAATGGCGGCGGCAGGCGGAGGCGGCGGCAGAGGAATGGCGGCGGCAGGCGCCGGGGCAGGCTCCTCGCTGAACTCGACCTCGCCGAGCTCCACCACGGGCATCTCCGCGGCCGCGGCCGGCGGAGGCGGCGGCACGTCGTCGAAGGAGACGTCGATGGGCTCGGCCTCGGTGGCCGCGACGGGCGGAGGCGGCGGAGCGTCGTCGAAAGAGACGTCGATGGGCTCGGCTTCAGTGGCCGCTACGGGCGGGGGCGGCGGAGCGTCATCGAAGGAGACGTCGATGGGCTCGGCCTCGGTGGCCGCGACGGGCGGAGGCGGCGGGGCGTGGGTGTCCGCGGCGAAGTCCGGCTCGCCGGAGAGCTCTTGCATCGGAGCGTCGAAGGCCGTCGAGTCCGCCGGGTAGGGCCGCTGTTGCACGTGACCCGTGCCCATATCATCCATGGACCTGGCGAAGGGGCTGGGCCCCTCGGGCCACTGCTCCCGAGGCGCGTACTCATCCTGCTCACCGGAGAGCTTGCTGATCTCGGTGGTCTCTCCGAACACGTCGCGCTGCGGCGGATCATTGATCCACTCGGGCTCGGGCTCGGCCCACTCGGCGCGCTCGGGCTGCTGCGGGGGAGCAGGAGGCACTTGCTCCGTCCACTCCTGGGCGGGCTCCGCCTCCTGGATGGGCTGAAGCTCCTCGGCAGGCTGAAGCTCCTGGATGGGCTGAAGCTCCTCGGCAGGCTGAAGCTCCTCGGCAGGCTGAAGCTCCTCGGCAGGCTGAAGCTCTTCGACCGGCTGCAGTTCCTGCGCGGGCGCTGGGGCCTGTGCGGCCTCTGGCTGCGGGACGGCGTCGAACTCCTGCGCGGAGTCCACGGGCAGGGCCTCCCAGCCCGGCGTCTCGGCGGCGGGGGCCTGCTCCTGCCAGCCCGTGTCCTGCGGCGTGCTGGGGGACCACTCGCCTTGAGCGGCGGGTTCGGGCTGGGCAGACCAGGGCTGATCCTGATCCGCGGGCGTGGCTTCGAGAACGGGCTGGTCGTCCTGCGCCTGTTCCGGCGCGCTCCAGGCGGGCGGCGCGCTCTCGGTGTTCTCGGGCGTGGCGTTCCACTCGGAGGACAGGGCCTGCTGGGCCGGGGCCTCGGACCAGGAGCTGTCCTGGGGAGCCTGCTCGCTCCACCCGTCCGCCGACGTGGAGGGAACAGCCTCCTGGGCCGTCAGCTCGGCGCTCCAGCCGTCCTGCGCGGGAATGGCAGCGGGCGGCGGCTCGATGGACGCCTCGGTCAGCTCGATGACGTCACTGCCCGTCTCGGGCGCGGCCTCCGAGGAGAGCTCGATGGACCGGTCCGACTGCCAGGCCGCGCTGTCCGTCATGCCGGGCACGAAGTCCGCGTTGGTCGCGAGCGGAACGGACTCCTCGGGGTTGCCCGATAGATCGACGTCCTCGACGTTGGCGGGAGCGTGGGGCGCCTGGAACTCGGGCGAAGGAGAGTCGGTGGTCTCGGTCTCCCAGGGCACAGTGAGTGCGGCGGGGGCGGCCGCCTGGGGAGAGGACTCGATGGCGTCCTCGGTGAGCTCGATGGTATCCGCCTGCAGGTCCGGCCCGACCTGCACGGAGCGCAGCTCGAGCGATGGGGGCTCGATGCTGATGGCCATGGCCGGAGCGGGAGGCTCGATCTCGGCACCGAGATCCGCCACGTCGAACGTGGGCTCTTCGGCGGCGGCAGGCGCCGAGGCCACGGAGTCCTCGGGGGCCGCCGGCTCCATCGAGAGCTCGGAAGCCTCGAAGGTGGGCACGTCAGCACTGGCGGGCTCTTGAGGTGCGGTCTCGATGGGCGCGGCTTCGAGCACAGGAGCCGCGGGCGCCTCCTCGAACATGTCCGAAGACGTGAGCGAGATCTCCGCTTCCGGAATGGCATCGGCCGCGGCGTCCATGGACGGGGGCAGAGGGACGGCCGGAGGCTCCGGCTGCACATCGTCGATCGACAGCTCCTCGACCGGCATGGCGGCGAGGGGCTCTGGCTCCGGCGGAAGCTCGAACGTCGGCTGCGGCTCCGGCTCTGGCTGAGCCTCGAAGGTCGGCTGTGGCTCGGGCTCTGGCTGAGCCTCGAACGTCGGCTGCGGCTCCGGCTCCGGTGGAAGCTCGAACGTTGGCTGCGGCTCTGGCTCGGGCTGAAGCTCGAACGTTGGCTGCGGCTCCGGCTCGGGCTGAAGCTCGAACGTTGGCTGCGGCTCTGGCTCCGGCGGAAGCTCGAATGTGGGCTGAGGCTCCGTCTGGAACGTGGCTTGAGGCTCGGGCAGGGGCGCGGCCTCTTCGACGGCGACATCGGCGAAGGAGGTCTCCAGCACCACCTCAGAGGTGGGCTGAGGCGCAGGCGCTTCGAGAGCAGCCTCTGCGGCGAACGGCGCCACGGGCTCAGGCTCGGGCTCGACTTGCTCCACCTCGCTATCGATCAGCGAGACATCATCCGAGCCCAGTTCAATGGGCTCCGCGGCCTCCACAGCCTCCACAGCCTCCACAGCCTCCACAGCCTCCACAGCCTCCTCAACGGGGGTTGCGGCCTCCTCGCTCACGGGAGTGGGCTCGGCCTCGAAGCCGCCACTGAGCGACGCGAAGGAGGGCTCGGGAGTGGGTTCCGGAACTGGCTGTGCAGATACTGCCGAGAGCTCGGGGGCTGGCTCCTCGAAGGAGGCCACCGGCTCCGGCGCCTCTTCCACCGACGTCACCTCATCGGCGGACACCTCGACGAAGTCATCCGCCTCCACCGCCTGAGGGGCCTCCGGCTCTGCCGCAGCCGGAGCGGGCTCCTCGGGAGGGCTCCAGGACGTGGGCGTGCTTAGCGCGGTGAAATCGACCTCTTCCGCACCAGCAAGGGGCGCCGCCGGCTCGGAAGCGGCCGGCTCGTAAGTGGGCTCTGCAGTGGTGGTCCAGGCTTCCTGGACCTGGGCTTGCGCCGGGTCATACGGCTGCGCGTAGTCAGCGGCGTAAGCCTGCTGCGGATCCGCCGGGTACTGGCCCTGCGTGGCGTAGCCCGGAGCGGCATAGGCCTGGGCGTCGTAGGCCTGCGGCGCCTCGGCCGGGGCTACGTAGCCCTGGTTCGGATCGTAGGCCGCGGCGTTGGGATCGTAGCCCTGCTGCGGGTAGGCGGCAGCGTAGGCCTGGTTCGGATCGTATGCCTGCTGCGGATAACCCTGCTGCGGATAGGCGGCGTAGGCCTGGTTCGGATCGTAGGCCTGCTGCGGATAACCCTGCTGCGGGTAGGCGGCGTAGGCCTGGTTCGGGTCGTAGCCCTGCTGCGGGTAGCCCTGCTGCGGATAGCCCTGCTGCGGGTAGGCAGCGGCGTAGGCCTGGTTCGGATCGTAGCCCTGCTGCGGGTAGGCAGCGGCGTAGGCCTGGTTCGGATCGTAGCCCTGCTGCGGATACGCGGGCGCGGGGTAGGGGTACCACTGGCCGTCCTGGCCGTAGTAGCCCTGCGGCTGCGGATACGGGGCCGGGGCGGCGTACCACTGGCCATCGGCGCCGTAGTAGCCCTGAGGCTGGGCCTCGGCGGGAGCGGCGTACCACTGGCCGTCGGCGCCGTAGTAGCCCTGGGGCTGCGCGTATGGCGCTGCCGCGGCTGGCTCCTGCACCGGCGCGTCCTGGACTCCCAGGAGTCCACGCAGCTCGGTCCAGCGAGCCTCCTCTGTGGGGGAAAGGCTCCCCATCTTTCGCTTCTCGTCGAGGAAGCGAAACTCTCTCATCGACGCGCGCGTGTCGGACATCCGTCCACCTGGCTACGGGTATGGCGTGGCAGGGGGAGGTTCCCGCCAGAACGCCTGAAGCGCAAATTTGAAGGCGAAGAGTGTAGGAGAGTCTCGGCAACCGGTAAACGGACCAGATTGGCTCGATCGGCCGCTACCTCTGGGAGAGGGCCGCTTTGAGGTCCTCGTCCAGCTTTGCCACGTCCATCCCGTAGTGGGCCCGGAGGGCCTGCTCGAAGGGGGTGCCCTGGCCTACCTCGCGCAGGAGGGTGAGCAGGCGAGGGGCCCCCCCGCGCCGCATCAGCTCCCGGACGGCTACCGCCGAGGTCGCATAGGCCAGGCCCGGGTCGGCCGTCTGGATGAGCATGCCCTGGGCCAGGGCGCTGAGGCTGGGGAGCCGGCCGCTTCGGGCGGCACCCCGGAGCGCGTTGCCGACGACGATGGGGGGGCCATCGCCGCCGAGGTAGCGCCACTCGATGTACTCGGCGAGGCCCTCGTTGAGCCAGGTAGGCAGCTGGTGGCTGCCGCCGCACAGCTCGTCCACGGCGGCGTGGACGTACTCGTGGACGAGGGTGGCCTGGGTCTGCTCGGTGAGCTCGGCGCCGCCGTTGATGCGGATGGCGCCGTCCGAGTACAGGCCGGCGGCGGAGCGGGCCAGCGAGGCGCCCTGGTGGGTGCGGAACTCCTCGCGGGTGTAGAGGATGACGTCCACGGGGGTTTCGCGGGCCTCGCCGAGGATGCCGAGGGTGTGCTCGTAGGCCGCTTCGAGGGCGGCGACGACGCGGCCCTCGTACTCGGCGCGCTGGCCGAAGTCGCGGTTGTTGTTGAAGTACTTCATGACGAAGCGACGGTTGGAGCGGGTGCGCATGCCGTCCTCGCCGACGCCGGACTCGTAGGTGAGGCTGGCGGGGCGGGTGTCGCCGTCATCGGGAGCCTGGGCGACGGCGGGCTTCGTCTTGCCGCGGGAGGGCCCTTCGCCGCCATTGAGGCGGCGCTCGAGCTGCTCGGCCTCGGCGCGGGCCTGGGACTGCTCGGCGGAGAGGCTGCGGGCCTTCTGGAGGAGCTTCTTGGCCTCGGCGGCCTGGGGGGAGCGGGGGGGGACCTTCTCGAGGGCGGCGATGGCGCCGGGGCCGTCCTTGTCGCCGATGAGGAGCTTGCCGAGCTCGAGGCCGAAGGCGCCCTCCTTGGGGTAGTTGGCGAGCCCCTTGCGGAGGGCCTCCTCGGCGGTGCCGCGCTGATCCGTGCTGAGGGCGGCGCGGGCGAGGCAGCGCAGGCCGCCGGGGGACTCCTCGAAGGCGACGGAGCGCTCGCCCAGGGAGTAGGCCATGACGGCGTCACCAGCGACGAGCGCCTCGCAGCCCTTGAGGAGGGGAGCGGCGATGGCCTTGCGATCGGCCTCCGAGTAGCCCTTGGGATCGGCGGCGGAGTAGGCGAGGTAGAGATCCTCCCAGGACTTGCTCTGGGCGAGCTTCTGGGCCTGTTGGGCCGAGGGCGCCGCGGCGAGGAGGAGGGAGAGGAAGAGGGGGCTCATGGGCCTCCAGTATGGCCGAGCCTCTACTGGGGGTTGAAGGGGGGCTCCCCCGGGGCCGAGCCTGACTCACGTTCCAAGGCCCGCTTGTGCTCCTCCCAGAGCTTCAAGGCCGACGCGACATGGTGGAGAGAGTGGCGCTTCAGCCTCTGGTGGTTGACCGCGAGGTAGTGCTCACCTGCGATCGAGACAAAGGTGTAGGGCTGGGTGGGGTGGTTCTTCAACCAATCCTCCGCCTCGGGGCGGGTCGCGAAGGAAGGCGTGTGAGGCGGAATCCCTCCAGCGGTCAAGGCCTCCAGCTCCGCCGCGATGGGGTAGTCGCGGTACAGGCCTCGCGTCTGGTCCTCGCGCCGATACCAGAATTGGTAATACTCATCGCCGATGAGGATGTAGGCCGGGCTGGGAGGGTCTGCGACGCCTTTCAGCCATCCTTCGGCCTCCTCAAGGCTGCGGAACTGCGCGATGGCCATGGGGGGGGCTTCCAGATGGTGGAGAAAGAAGTCCTCGGCATCACCGAGCTGTCCGGTCTCCGAGAGGAAGTGGAGGAGGGTGATGAGCAGGCGGATGGGCTGCTGAGGTTCTGCGGGTGTGTACACCCTGCGGAGCAGCAGCTCCGCCGCCCGCTGCGCGAAAGAGCCTTCTTGCAAGCCGAGGTGTGCACCGAGGTGCAGCGGCTCCCCCGGAGTGGCAGCGGCGAGGGCATCCTCGAACCGGTAGACCTGACCTGTCACACGGATGAAGTGGCAGAGCGCGCGCAGGTAGAGCCAGAGCTGCTCTTCCGCTTCCTGGCCGTTCACGTGCGCGGCTTGCCGCCCGAGCGCGATGAAGGCCTCGGCCTGGGTGAGCGCTTCAAAGGCGTTCACCGCCACGCCTCCGCGAGCCGAGCGTCGGCCGGGGGCTCCGAGGAACTTTCGGCCAGGATCAACAGCGGTATCAGCACGAGGGCCGCTCCTCCTGTACCCACAGCGACGACGGCGAAAGTCACGCCGGCAATGACCACGGCGGTGCCCACGGCGAGTTCCTCACGATGCCGCTTGATCCAGTCGATGGCCGGGTCGATCGCATCGAACCGGGCATACTGGTCCGCCCATTCACCGCGGCCCTTTTTGCACCGGATCATCTCCTCCAGGCAGTTGCTCGAGCACCACCATCCCCGGGCGTTGCGCCATGGCTGAGCTTGGGTGTCCATGTACTTGCGGCCTCCAATCACGAAGGGCTTGGGGCTGCTGAGACAGTCCTCCAGACATTGATCGTGCCGACCCTCGCAATACTCGCCCAACCCCGAAGAGGAGACCCGTACGATCTCCCGGTAAGTGTCGAGCCTGTTCGAGGTCAGGGCGTACTTCGGCAGATCGAGTTCCTTCAGTGGGATCCAGGCGGAGGCGACTTGCCCGTCCGGGCGCTGCTCGACAACGAGCGCGTACTTCGTCAGCTCCCGTGGACTCAAGGGGCCAATCTCTGCGGAGCGCGTCACGCTGCAGGAGACGAGCAAGGTGGCAAGAATCATGGCCAATGCTTGTGATGCCACCGGGGTCATGCTCATTCCATGACTTTACCCACTCCGTGGCTTTGGGGGCACGTTCCCCCAGCCAACCTGATAGGGTAGGTTCATGGCTGGAGACCTGGAGCGTCAGACCGGGTTGCTATGTCCTCCTCCCATGGAAACAGGGATGGGCGTCGAGGAACATGGGGAAGTCATGGGAAAGAAGCCGGCCACCTACGCGGATCTGGAGGCGTTGCCCGAGAACGTGATGGGGGAACTCATCAATGGGGAACTGCACGTCAGCCCCCGGCCCGCCACGCCTCATACGGTCGCGGCCTCGCGTGTGGGCGCCAAGCTTGTGGTGGCGTTCGATGAGGGCAGTCGCGGGCCGGGAGGATGGATCATCCTCTTTAAGCCCGAGCCGCACTTCGGTGAGGACGTCCTGGTATCCGAACTCGCGGGCTGGCGCCGGGAGCGCCTGTCTCGGCCCCCGCGCACCGCCGCGCTCACTCTGGCTCCGGACTGGGTGTGCGAAGTGCTCTCCCCGTCCACCTCCGCCCTGGACCGAGGACTCAAGCTTCCCCTCTACGCACGCCAGGGCGTGCGGCACGTCTGGTTGATGGACCCGGAAGCGCGCACGCTGGAGGTGTTCCGCTTGGAGGGCACGCGCTACGTGCTGCTCGTCACGCACACGGGGCTGGCCCGTGTACGTGCGGAGCCCTTCGAGGCTCTGGAGCTGGATTTGGCCTACCTCTGGGGCGAGAGGTAGGCCTCGATTTCTCCGGGGCTCAGTGGCTGAAGGGCGGGATGTTCAGGCTGAACGTGGGGCAGACCTGATTGGCGAGCTGATCCAGCACCTGGGCGCGCCGCACCGGCTCGTTGTACGTGTGGGGAATGCCCGTGAGCGGCTCGTTGACCACCAGCGGGCTGGACGTGAGCAGCGGCGAGAGTCCACCGAACTGGTTGATGTGCGTAAACGGGGTGTTCGTCTCCCGCGCGTGGCACCCATTGCAGGTGTTGAGCGACAGCCGGTAGCGCGCAGGCGTGCCGCAGCCCGCCGGAGTGATGGAGGCCGGGTTGTTCAGCTGCCAGAAGGTGGTGGAGACCGAAGGAATCTGTGGGTTGGCGCCCTTGAAGTGGGTGCTCGCGGGCCACTGCAGGGGAATGGTGAAGTTGCTGGCGGCCACGTTCGGGCAGGTCGCGGCGTTCACGTAGCTGTCCAGCACCGGCAGAGCGTTGAGCGAGTCATGCGGCGTCTGCGCCGTCGTGTGCCCCGCCAGGTTGCCCGGCGCCAGGCCCGTGAAGAACTCGGACGGGTTCGCGCCGCTGAAGTAGAGCTGGAACTCGCGCTCCTCCCAGATGGGAGACAGCCAGTTCTCGTTGCTGCGCACCTGGTTGATGGCACTCCCGTTGGGCCGCGAGGGCATGGCGTTGCGCAACACCACCTGCTGCGTGAGCGACTCCAGCAGAGAGTTGTACGCGCTGGAGCCCGGCACCTGCGAGGTGAGGCTCACCCACTTCTGACCCCAGGTGCGCGCCTGCGTGCACGTCGTCACCGGCACCTGGTACTCGAGGATGACCAGGAAGGGCACGGTGCACCGCGAGTAGCTGCGATCCACCGCCGCGAAGACGAAGCGCAGCTCGCCCACCATGCCGCCGCCATAGCCACCGCCATTGCCCCGCGAGCTGGCCAGGTCCGGCCGGTTGACGATGGCCACCAGCTTGAACGGCGAGCGCGTCAAATCCAGCTGGCCGTTGCTCAGCTTGGGCCACAGGTTGAGCAGCATCGGGTTGATGTTCGGCCGAGCCGGCACCGTCCAGCCATTGACGGGGTAGTTGTACGACCACTGCTGGAGCCACTTGAGGACGAACGCCGAGGGAGCGATGCCGGTGAGCGGCTGGTTGGCCATCTCCGTCATCAGGTGGTTGAACGTCCACTTGCCCGCGGGGTTGCCCGCGCCGGTGCACGGATTGTAGGTCCGCGTCGGATCATTGATGACGGCCGGGTCGGTGATGATGAGGGAGCGCGCCGGGTTGATGGCCGCGGCCACGCCCTGCGCCCTGAGCGGAATGGCGGCGGCCGCGGTCGGGGAGAACGCGCCCAGAGGCTGGGGCTCCAGCCGCTCCTCGCCCACCACCTCGCGATCATCAAACTTGGTGTAGGTGAGCGGGCCATACTGCTGGGTCAGCGCGGCGATGCGCTCCTGGGTGCTGCGGTGCAGATCGAAGTTGATCACACCCTGGCCGGAGAAGATGCCGTCCCCCGCCTTCTCATCGCCCCCGGTGCCGGTGTCGCTCAGCGTGAAGGGCTTGTCGTCGTCACCGGTGAGCGACAGCGTGGTGGCGGACTCGCCCGGCGCCAGCGTGGCGCGCACCAGGCTGGGGGTGGCGCTGCCCAGCGCAGCCAGAGGCACGGCCTCCAGGCTGGCCAGCTTGGGCGGGCGCGCGGAGGACTCGGCGTTCTGAGACACCTGCTCCACCGCGGACGGGGCCTCGGGTTGCGCGGACTCCGTGCCGCAACCGGCCAGCAGGCACAGCGTGGACAAGACCGAGCCTGCTCTGAGGGCGATTCTCCGATGAGACCGCTTCATGGGGCGCTCCGCTGATGTTTGGGGGAGCGCTCTTTTTAACACAAACAGAGTGGCAAAATATCACAAATAGTGAAATCCAGAGGTCTCGGGAATGGTGTTGTGGATGCCGGCGCCGCAGCCGGAACGTGAGCGGTTGCAGGCCGCCCGCCTGGAGGGAGAGCGGCATCCATCCTGCCTCGAGGCGGCGCACTAGGTTTTCCGGAGGTGCGCCGCGAGCGGGAGCCTCGTGGGAGGCCGAGCATCCTGCGTGACAGGGGAAGGAGCAGGCACGAGATGGAGGCACAGGGCTCCGGGTCGCAGCAGGCGCGCGGTGGGTGGCGGTTCCTGCTCCGGGCGCTGGGACATCGCAACTACCGGCTCTTCTTCGCCGGGCAGAGCGTGTCGCTGATTGGCACGTGGCTCACGCGCGTGGCGACGAGCTGGCTGGTGTACCGCCTCTCCGGCTCGGCGCTGATGCTGGGCATTATCGGGTTCTGCGGGCAGCTGCCGACGTTCCTCCTCGGCCCCATCGCAGGGGTGTGGGTGGACCGCTGGAACCGGCACCGCTTGCTGGTCGTCACCCAGGTGCTCGCGATGCTCCAGTCGTTCGCGCTGGCCGTGCTCGCCCTCACGGGCCACATCACCGTCTTTCACGTCGCCTGGCTCAGCGTCGTCCAGGGGCTCATCAACGCCTTCGACATGCCGGCTCGGCAGTCCTTCGTGGTGGAGATGATCGAGGACCGTGCGGACCTGCCGAACGCCATCGCGCTCAACTCGTCTATGTTCAACGGCGCGCGGCTGCTGGGGCCCTCGGTGGCGGGCGCCCTCATCGCGTGGGTGGGGGAGGGCGGCTGCTTCCTCATCGACGGCTTCAGCTACCTGGCGGTGATTGCCTCCCTGCTCGCCATGAGGCTCACGGTGCGCCCCCGCGCGCAGCGCTCCCAGCATGTGCTCACCGAGCTGAAGGAGGGCTTCAACTACGCCTTCCGTTTCGCGCCGATCCGCGCGGTGCTGGGGCTGCTGGCGCTGGTCAGCCTGATGGGCATGCCCTTCACGGTGCTGATGCCGGTGATGGCCTCGCAGGTGCTGCACGGCGGCCCCCACACCCTGGGCTTCCTGATGGCGGCCTCGGGGCTGGGAGCGCTCGGGGGCGCGGTGTTCCTGGCGTCGCGGCGGACGGTGCGAGGGTTCGGCACCGTCATCGTCTCCACGGCGGCGACGTTCGGTCTGGGGCTCGTGGCGTTCGCCCTCTCCCGCAACGTGCCGCTGTCGCTCGTGACGATGGCGCTCTGCGGCTTCGGGATGATGGTGACGATGGCGGCCAGCAACACCGTGCTGCAGACCATCGTCGAGGAGCGCATGCGCGGACGGCTGATGAGCTTCTACGCGATGGCATTCATGGGCACCGCGCCCTTCGGGAGCTTGCTCGCCGGAGCGATGGCGGCTCGTGTCGGCGCCCCGGCGACCATCGCCATCGGCGGGGTGGCGTGCTTGTTGGGCGCGGTGTGGGTCCGCCTGAAGCTGCCCAGGCTGCGAGAGCAGGTGCGGCCCATCTACCAGCGGCTCGGAATCATTCCGGAAGTGGCCTCGGGGATGCAGTCCACGACCCGCAGTGTGGGCTCCACGGAGAGTTGACGTAGAGCGCAAGCACGCTGAGTCGCAGCTGCACGGATTATCCACTGTCCACGATCCAACGTTCCTCCCTCGTACAAATAAACAGGGACACAACACGACCTTGCGGAAAAACCGCATGGGGGAGGAGGGACACGTGCAGCAGTCAAAAGTCTTGGCAGTGACGCTTCTTTTGTCGATGGCAGCCCCGCAGATGAGCGCGGCGGCACAGACGAAGAGCGCTTCTCAGCAGGAAAAAGAGCGCGAGGAGGAGCGCAAGCGCGAGGAGGAGCGCAAGCGCGAGGAGGAGCGCCAGGCCGAGGAGCTGAAGAAGCAGGCCCAGGCGGAGATGGAGAAGCGCATGCAGGCCGAGCGCGAGGCCGCCGAGAAGCAGGCCCAGGCCGCACTGCAGGAGGAGAAGAAGCCCTCGGGCCCCGAGCCCGAGCTCAACCTGCCCATCCGCTACTACGTCTACACCGCGTTGCTGAGCGGACTGGGGTACGCCACGGGCTTCCTCTCGGCCAAGCCCGAGAAGGATCTGCGCGACCCCGCCAAGCACCCCACCTCGGACAAGACGAAGTCCATCTACCGCCGGGCGTACTACGGCGGGCTTGTCTCCCGGGGCTTCTACGGCCTGTCGGGGACGATGGGCGCCTACGCGGCGTACAAGACCCAGAGCTCCGTGCGCCAGTACCTCGCCGCCAAGGCGCGGATGGCCTCGCTGCAGCAGGCCGCGGATCAGCGGCTGGCCGAGGCCACGAGCCCCTCGGAGAAGAAGGCCGCCGAGGTGACCAACGCCCTGCTCGTGCCGCCGGGCGAGCTGAGCACGGAGATTCAGGGGGTGCTCCCCGAGCCTCCGCCGGTGCAGGCGGGCGTCTTCGTGAGTCCTTCGGGCGATGCGTCGCTCTCCCTTTCCGTGCGGTTCTAACCCTCGCTTCGAGCTACCCCATGACTCTGCGCACTGTTCTTGGCCTCGGCGCCGCCGTGGCCTCACTGACCCTGGCTGCTTGCAGCCCTCCACCCATCCGTTGCGAGACGGACGACAACTGCCTCGAGGACCAGAAGTGTGACGTCCGTCAGGGGCTGTGCGTCGACGAGGGCGAGTACATCGAGGACCTCGGCGGCACGGCGGGCACCGGGACTGGCGACAGCCGGACGGGCTCCAGCGCGGGCTCCTGCTCCACCGTCCAGGGCTCGTGAGTGGCATTCACCCTTTGTGTTTGAGGAAACGCCGATGAAACGTCTTCTGTTGCTTGCCCCGCTGGGGCTCGTGGCCTGCGGAGGCCACTCCACCGAGACGCTGACCTACGACGGTCACGAGCTCGAGCCGAAGTCCATCCTCTTCGCACGCGTGCCGGATCCGGCGGGCGAGTACACCATCGCCCTGATCAGCGACCGAGGCGACGCCTGCAAGCAGTTCGACGGGCTGGGGTGTCTGGCGCAGCCGCAGCTGGGGACCTCGCTGTTGTTCCGCGCCGCCTCCTTCGACAAGGGGACGCGGACGCTGCCGGGAGATCTGTCCGCGCGCTGGCTCGACTTCCAGGGCGTGAAGACCCTGCGAGGCGACGCCACCGCCGGAACGCTCGAGGTGGATCAGTCCACCGAGGACAAGGAGTTTGGCGGCATCTTCAACCTGACGCTCCCGCTGGGGCAGGTGCAGGGTGAGTTCACCGCCGAGTTCTGCAAGCCGATGCGCGACTACTACCTGGGCTGTCCCAACTCCCAGTAGCCGATACCCAAGGAAGGAAAATCCATGCGTCTGAAGAAGCTGTTCTTCCTGGCGGCCCTCGTGAGTGGGTTTGCCCTGACTGGCTGCGGCCTGGTGTCGTCCGACGAGCTCAAGAGCTGCACCGTGGACGAGTTCTGCGACGATGACTCTGTCTGCCACCCGCTGGCCAAGGTGTGCGTGAAGGCCTGTGAGTCCCCCACGGACTGCCCCACGACGGCCAAGTCCTGCACGGGCGTGAGCGGCGCCCGGATGTTCTGCCAGTGCCAGTCCACGGACCTGTGCGATGGCGGCGACGACGTCATCTGCACGGACGAGGAGAAGATCTGCGCGCCCAAGTGCACCAGTGACGTGGACTGCAGCCTGGGGCGCCACTGCGACAAGGCCACCGGCAACTGCCGGGCCACCAACTGAGCCAACCTCTGACCCGCACCGGGCCTGTCAGGTCTCCTCGGAGACCTGCCAGCCCTGGCGGGCCAGCGCGTCCATCAGCTCTTGGATGTGGGGGCGGCCCGTGGTCTCCAGCGTCACCTCCACCATCACCTCGCCCAGCCCCGCCTTCTTCGAGAAGGCGCGGTTGTGGTGAATCTCCACCACGTTGGCGCGCTGCTCGGCGATCTGTGTCGTCAGCCGCGCCAGCATGCCCGGCCGGTCCGGCATGCTCACCTCCAGCCGCACCAGGCGCCCGGCCTTCACCAGGCCGCGCTCGATGATGCGGCTGATGACGTTCATGTCGATGTTGCCGCCGCCCAGCAGGATGACGACCTTCTTGTCGTTGGCCTTGGGGATGTGGTTGTTGATGAGCGCGGCCACGCCCACGGCACCGGCGCCCTCCACCACGCTCTTCTCCTGCTCCAGCATGACGAGGATGGCGTTGGCGATCTCCTCCTCGTCCACCGTCACCACCTCGTCCACGTACTTGCGCACCATGGCGTAGGTGAGCTCGCCGGGCCGCCGCACTGCAATTCCGTCCGCGATGGTGGCCCCCGCGGGCAGCTCCACCACGCAGCCCGCCTCCAGCGACGCCTTCATGCTGGCCAGCGCCGCCGTCTGCACGCCCACCACCTGGATGCGTGGGTTGGTCTCCTTGAGCGCGCAGGCGATGCCCGAGATGAGCCCGCCGCCGCCAATGGGCACCACCACCATGTCCACGAAGGGCGTCTGCTCCATCAGCTCCAGCCCGATGGTGCCCTGCCCGGCGATGACGTGCGGATCATTGAACGGGTGCACGAAGACCAGGTTCTGCTCCTGCTGCAGGCGCACGGCCTCCGCGTAGGCCTCGTCGAAGTTGGTGCCCTTGAGCACCACGCGCGCGCCGTACTCGTCCCGCGTGCGCGACACCTTGATGAGCGGGGTGCGCTCCGGCATGACGATGGTGGCCTTCACGCCCAGCTTGCGCGCGTGGTAGGCGAGCCCCTGGGCGTGGTTGCCGGCCGAGGCGGCGATGACACCCCGCGCCTTCTCGTCGGAGCTCAATGTGAGCAGCTTGTTGAGCGCACCGCGCTCCTTGAAGGCACCGGTGCGCTGCAGGTTCTCCATCTTGAACCACACGGACGCGCAGCCCGTCCGCTCCGTGAAGTAGTCCGAAGCAGGGCAAGGCGTGGGACGGATGGCGCCGCGGATGCGCTCCCGCGCGGCGAGGATGTCCTGGAGGTTCACCATGGCGCGCCCCATAGCGGATGTGGGGCGGATGAGGAAGGGGGGAGGGGACGAAGCCTCAGGTCCCCAACTCTCCACTCAGATGCCGCGCATCACCGTGGCCTTGCCCACCCGGCCGATGGCCAGGATGAAGGCCGCGGTGCGCAGCGGCACCTTGCGCGAGCGGGCAATCTGCGTCACCCGCTCGTAGGACTCCTTGATGGTGCGCTCCAGCTCCGCGTTGACGCGCTCCTCCTCCCACGCCAGGTGCTGGAGGTTCTGCACCCACTCGAAGTAGCTGACGGTGACGCCCCCCGCGCTGGCGAGGATGTCCGGCACCACGAGGATGCCCCGCTTCTCCAGCAGCTCGTCTCCCTCGGGAGTGGTGGGGCCATTGGCGCCCTCGATGATGAGCCGCGCGCGCAGCGTGCCCGCGTTCTCCTTGGTGATGACATGGCCGAGCGCCGCGGGGATGAGCACATCGCAGTCCGCCGTCAGCACATCCTCATTGGTGCAGGGCTGGCCGCCGGCGTAGCCCGTGACGGTGCCGGTGCGCTGCACGTGCTCGAAGAGGCTGGGGATGTCCAGGCCCTGCGGGTTGCGCACCCCGCCGAGCACGTCCGACACCGCCACCACCGTGGCCCCATCCTCCCAGAGCAGCCGGGCGATGTGGCTGCCCACGTTGCCGAAGCCCTGGATCGCGAAGCGCGAGCCCTTCATGGGCAGGTGCACGTCCCGCAGAATCTCGCGGCAGATGTAGAGCAGCCCGCGTCCGGTGGCTGCCTCGCGGCCCTTGGAGCCGTACAAGTCCAGCGGCTTGCCCGTCACTACCGCGGGCGAGTGCCCGTGGTAGCGCGAGTACTGGTCCATGATCCACGCCATCACCTGGGGGTTGGTGTTGACGTCCGGCGCGAGGATGTCCTGGGTGGGACCGATCATGTCCTGCACCTGGTCCACGTACTTGCGCGTCAGGCGCTCCAGCTCCTTGAGGCTGAGCTGGCTGGGGTCGCACATGATGCCGCCCTTGGCGCCGCCATAGGGCAGGTTGGCCACCGCCGTCTTCCACGTCATCAGCGAGGCCAGCGAGGCGCACTCGGCGTGGTCCAGCTTGGGGTGGTAGCGCAGGCCTCCCTTCATGGGGCCCCGGCTGTTGTCGTGCTGAACCCGGTAGCCCGTGAAAGTGCGGATCTCCCCGGAGTCCATCTCGATGGAGACCTGCACCGTGAGCTCGCGCAGCGGTGTGGCCAGCAGCGCCTGGATGGGAGTGCCCACATCCATGATGCGCGCGGCCTTGTGGAAATAGTAGTTGGTCTCCTCAACGGCGTTCATGCGCGCGACCTTAACAGAAGGGGTGCGCTACCATAGGAAACGGATGCGACCCGGCCCGCCGCATACCCCCGACATTCATGTTCACCTCCAAGGACTGGCGCGGCGGATCCGCGCGCTGCGCGAGCGCCGGGGGTTAACGCAGGAGGACTTCGCCGCCCGGTGCGGCATCTCCGTGAGCTTTGCCTCGCTGCTGGAGCGGGGCGAACGCAGCCCCAGCTACGAGACGCTGCTCCAGGTGGCCGCGGCGCTCGGGCTGCCGCCCTCCGAGCTGTTTCGTCTCGAAGAGGACGATGACACCGGCGCGGACCGGCTGGTGCACCTCATCCGGCAGCGCCAGCTCACGCGCGAGGACGTGGACCGGCTGCTGACGGTGGCGGAGCTGATGTTTGCCGAGGCGGGCCCTCGGAAGGACCGGGAGGAGAAAGCGCCGGAGCCTGCCCGCTGTGCCGAGCCCGGCTGTGGGCGGGCGGTGCTGGCCCGAGGCCTCTGCGTGGCCCACTACCACCGGGCCCGCCGGGCCAAGGGCTCCACTCCGTAGAAGCCGATGTGGGTGCTGCAGGCAACCCTGAGGTCCAACGGGTTAGACCTGAGGATTGCCACCTGCCGTCGGAGCTAACCCGTTAGCTCCGGGCGCTGCCACCGATCGCCGGAGCTAACTGGTTAGCTCCAGGCGCTGCCACCGATCGCCGGAGCTAACGGGTTAGCTCCGGGCGTTGCTACCGGCGCTTGGCGCGCTCGATCTTCAGCGTCTTCTCGCCGTGCTGCTTGCCGTTGAGCGTCTCGAAGGCGGCGGCGTCCTCATCGGTCACGAAGATGTAGGCATAGGTAGGCCGCAGATCGATCCGGGCGACCTTGCCGGCAGGGGCACCCATGCCCTCGAGGGCAGAGGTGAGCCCCGCGTCATCGAGCCCGTCCGACTTGCCCAGGCCCACCCACATGCGGGTCTGGCCCGGCACCTCGGGCTGCTCCTCGCGGCGCTCGCGGCGGCGGTCATCGCGGGTGCCGCGGGGCCGGTGGCGCTCGAGCTTCAGGGCCTTCTCGCCGTGCGGCTTGCCGTTGAGTGTCTCGAAGGCCGGAGCCTCGGCCTCGGCCACGTAGGCGTAGCCGTAGGTGGGGCGCAGCAGGGCCTTGAGCACCTTGCCCTGGGGCGCACCCAGCGCCTCCAGCGTGGAGATGAACTTGCCCTCATCCAGGCCGTCATCCATGCCCAGGTTCACCCAGAGCTTCACCTCGCCGGGAGCGGCGTCGGGCGATGGCGCGGGGCGGGGACGGTCCTCGGTGCGCTCGCTGCGCGGCTTGCTCTTCTCGACGCGCAACGTCTTGGTGCCGTGCTGCTTGCCGTTGAGCGTCTCGAAGGCCGCCACATCCTCCTCGATGACGAAGACGTAGCCGAAGGTGGGGCGCAGCTCCGCGCGCAGCACCTTGCCCACGGGGGCACCGGCATCCTCCAGCGCGGTGGCCACGCTGCCAGGCCCCAGGCCGTCCGCGGTGCCCAGGTTCACCCACAGCTTGGCCTCACCCGGGCCCGCCTCCATGGCCGGAGCCGCGGGGGCACGCCGAGGCTCATCCCGGCGGGGCGGCCGAGGCTGGCGCTCGCCGTGCTCGGTGCGCGGGGGACGCTCCCGCTCGCGCTCGCGCTCCCGGCGCTCACCCCGCTCGGGGCGCTCACTCCGCTCACCGCGCTCCTTGCGGCCCTCGCGGCCTTCCCGGCTCTCGCGGCGGCCCTCGAATTTGCGCTCGGGGGCGGCGGCGGCGGGCTTCTCGGTCTCCTGAGCGGCCTGGGCCTTCTCCATGCGCAGGTGGCTGAAGAAGTACTTGAGCAGGAAGGCGATCAGGTCATCGGAGTCCGAGCGCTGCTTGAGCTGGGTGGCCAGGGGCAGGAAGCCCTCGAACACGGTGCCCGAGGCCCCATCGCGGATCTCCCGCAGGTGGCGCTCGGTCCACAGGTGCATGGCCTCCTCGGGGGCCGGCATCTCCCGCTTCTCGAACTTGATGCCGTACTTCTTCTCCAGGGTGGTGTACGTGGCCAGCTCGCGGCCGGAGAAGAGGTTGATGGCGGTGCCCTTGTTGCCGATGCGGCCGGTGCGGCCCACCCGGTGCAGGTACACGGCCGGGTCCTCGGGCAGCGAGTAGTTGATGACGTACTCCAGCCCGGAGATGTCGATGCCGCGCGCCGCGATGTCCGTGGCGACCATGAAGGCCACCTCGCCGCGCTTCACCTTGGCCATCACCCGCTCGCGCTCCTTCTGCGGCAGGTCCCCGTTGAGCAGCTCCGCGTCGAAGCCGTTGCGGTTGAGCACCGCCGTCACCAGCGCCGTGTCATCCCGCGTGTTGCAGAAGATGATGGCGTTGGACGGCTCCTCCTTCTCCAGCACGTAGATGAGGTTGCGCGGCTTGGGGAAGGCGTCCGACACGTCGTAGCGGATGTGGTGGATGTGCTCCACCGTGAAGACGTCGCCGGACAGCAGCAGCGTCTCCGCGTTCGTCGTGTACCGGGCAATCAGGTTCTGGATGTCCGTGGGCACCGTGGCGCTGAACAGCAGCACCTGCCGGTTCTTCGGGAGCCTGTCGAGGATGCGCGTGACTTCCTCGTAGAAGCCCTGGTTGAGCATCTCGTCGGCCTCATCCAGCACCGCGTGGTCGCAGCCCTCGAGCTTCAGGTTACCGCGGTTGATGTGGTCGAACACGCGGCCGGGGGTGCCGACGATGATGGGAGTGCCCTCCTCCAGGGCATCCTCCTGCTGCTTCATGGAGGCGCCACCATAGATGGCCGCCACCTTGATGCCCTTGTACTTGCCCAGGGCACGCAGCTCCTCGGCCACCTGGAGCGCCAGCTCGCGGGTGGGGCAGAGGATGAGGGCGCGGACCCTCTTGTCGTCCGGGGAGATCTTCTCCAGCAAGGGCAGGCCGAAGGCGGCCGTCTTACCGGTGCCCGTCTTGCTGCGGACAATCAGGTCCCGGCCCTCCATGGCCGGCTGAAAGGCCTTGGCCTGGACGGGGGTGGGGTTGGTGTAGCCGCGCTCGGTAATGGCCTTCCGGATGGGCTCCGAGAGGTTCATGTCCTCGAAGCGGATGTCCGCGACGTACTCAGCGGGACGGGTCGGCGCTTGGGACTCGGGAGTGCCCGAAGCAGGGGTCGGGTCTTGGGGAGTGTCGCTCATCAGGCAGCGGCATAGCCCCTGTATTACCCTCTGGCAACAAGAGCCGTACTCTGCTGTATGGAGAACCCATGGCGAATGGGAGGAAGAGAACCAAAATCACGGCCTCCCGGCCCCGAGCGAAGCGCTCGGAGGCCCCGTCCCCGGAGGCGGAGGCCCCCGAGGGGCAGGCGGAGGCCGAGGCGGTAGAGCCCGAGGCCCTGGAGCCCGAGCCCGAGGAACTGGCCGAGGTGGACGCCGAGCTCGAGGTCCCGGAGGGGAAGGCGAAGCCCTCGGTGGCCCTGGTGCCGGCGGGCGAGTCAGGGCTCACGCGCAGGGACCCCCTCCAGGCCTACATGGCGGAGGTGACCCGCCACGCCCTCCTCTCCCGGGAGGAGGAGCACACGCTCGCCAAGAAGTACCAGCAAACGGGGGATGTCCAGGCGGCCTACCGGCTGGTGGCCTCCAACCTGCGGCTGGTGGTGAAGCTGGCCCACGAGTACCACCGCAACCCGCTGTCCCTGCTGGACCTCATTCAGGAGGGCAACATCGGCCTGATGCAGGCGGTGAAGAAGTACGATCCGGACCGGGGCGTGAAGCTCAGCTCGTACGCCGCGTGGTGGATCCGGGCGTACATCCTCCGCTACATCATGGACAACTGGAAGATGGTGAAGCTGGGGACGACGGAGGCCCAGCGGAAGCTCTTCTTCAAGCTGCGCCAGGAGCAGGACAAGCTCATGGCCCAGGGCTTCGAGCCCAACCCCAAGCTGCTGGCCGAGCGGCTCAACGTCACCGAGCAGGACGTGGTGGAGATGGACCAGCGGCTCGGGCATGACGAGCTGTCCATCGACGCGCCGTTCGGGGATGACCCGAAGAACACGCGCGCTGACCGCTTCCTGCCCTCGTCCGCCGCGGGCGCCGAAGAGAACCTGGGCAACGAGGAACTCAAAGCCCTCTTCCGCGAGAAGCTGACGGAGTTCGCCAAATCGTTGGAGGGCAAAGAGAGGTTCATCTTCGAGAACCGTCTCACAGCGGACGAACCCCTCACCCTGCAAGACATTGGCGACAAGTATGGGGTAAGCCGGGAGCGGGCGCGGCAAATCGAGGCGGCGCTCATCAACCGCATGCGCGAGTACATGCGCGAGCAAATCCCAGACTTTGATTTGGTGGCTGTGCCAAAAGGATAGGGTTTTCCTTACATACAGCCAGTGCATGGACGGGTGTACGTTGTTACCGAGAACGTCCATGTCGAAGGAGGACCGCCATAGCGCGATGGAGCCCGAGCTGACACTCGGGCCTGGGGACTCACGGCCGCCACAGGCGACTCCTTCGCGGACGCGAATTCCTCCCGCCCTGGCGGCTCGCTACAAGGACTTTCAGCTTGCGGGCGAAGGGGCCATGGGCACCGTCTACCGGGCGGTGGATCCCCGGCTGGGTCGCATCGTCGCGCTGAAGCTGTTGAGAGGGAATGAGCCGTCGCTCGGTAAGAGATTCCTCGCCGAGGCGCGGGCTCAGGCGCGCATCCAGCACGAGCACGTGTGCCGCGTGTACGAAGTGGGCGAGGCCGAGGGTGAGCCCTACATCGTCATGCAATTCATTGATGGGGAGCCGCTGGCGAGTGTGAGGGACAGGCTGACGCTCGAGCAGCAGGTGAAGCTCATCCAGGACGTGGCCTGGGCTGTGCACGAGGCGCACCGGCTGGGGATGATTCACCGGGACCTCAAGCCCGGGAACATCCTCGTGGAGCAGCGCGAGGACGGCACGTGGAAGCCGTACGTCGTGGACTTCGGTCTGGTGCGCCAGGTGGAGGAGCACGGGCAGACCCAGACGGGCGAGGTGCTCGGGACGCCCGCGTATATGTCTCCCGAGCAGGCCAACGGAGACGTGCACCAGTTGGATCGGCGCACGGATGTCTATTCGCTGGGCGCCACGCTGTACGACGTCATCGCCGGGCGCCCGCCGTTCGTCGCGGATGTCCCGTGGAAGGTGCTGGTGATGTCCGCGGTGGAGGATCCGCTTCCGCTGAGCCGGCTGAAGCTGGGAGTGCCGAAGGCCATCGAGACGATCGTCATGAAGTGCCTGGAGCGCGATCCGGCGCGCCGGTACGACTCCGCCCGGGCGCTCGCCGAGGATCTGCAGCGGGCCCTGGCTGGCGAGCAGACGCAGGCGCGAAGGGCTTCCTGGGGGCGCCAGCTCTGGAAGAAGGCCGTGCGGCACAAGCTGCTCTCGGTGAGCCTGGCGGCGCTGGGGGTGGGAGCGCTGGCGCTGGGGGGCGTCTGGGTGAGTGCGCAGCGGCGCGCGGCGGAGCAGGCCCGGCTCGCGCAGGAGCTGGGCGAGCACGTGAAGGAGATGGAGCTGTTTCTTCGCTCGGCCTATGGGCTGCCCCTCCACGACGTGGAGCGGGAGCGGGACGTGGTGCGCGCCACGCTCGGAGAGATTGAACGGCGCATGGGCGGACTGGAGAAGGCCGGCGTGGGGCCCGGGCACTATGCGATTGGAGTGGGGCAGCTGGCGCTCGGGGACACCGAGCGGGCGCGCGAGCACCTGGAGAAGGCACTGGCGGCGGGGTACCGGTCCGCGAACCTCGAGTACGCGCTGGGCCGGGCCCTGGGAGAGCTCTTCCGGCGCGCGCTGGAGGACACCCGGCGCATCACCGACGTCCAGGAGCGCCAGAAGAAGGAGGCCCTGCTCCACCAGGAGCTGAGGGATCCAGCGCTCCGGCACCTGCGCTCGGCGGTGGGTGCCACGCTGGAGGTGCCCGCGTACGCGGAGGGACTGATCGCCCTGTACCAGGGAGACCATGAGGCGGCGATTGAGAAGGCGCGGGCGGCATTTGCCCAGGCGCCGTGGATGTACGAGCCCAAGAAGCTCGAGGGGGACGCGCTGTTCGCCGAGGGCAGCAAGTACCGGCACGACGCGGCGTTCGACTACGAGAAGATGAAGGGCTACTTCGACCGGGCCGCTGAGGCGTACCAGGTGGCGGTGGAGATCGGCAGCAGCGATCCCTCGCTCTATCTGGCGCAGTGCATGCTCTGGGAGAAGCTGGGGTGGGCGGCGTTCTCGCAAGGAGTGCCGCCCGGCCCGCCGCTCCAGGCCGCCGAGCAGGCTTGTGGCCGCGCGGTGCAGGCCAGCTCGAGGGATGGCACGGCCCGGATGCAGCGGGCGCTCGTGCTCGTGGCGCGCGCCCATGTGGCCATGAACAACGCCTCGCCCGACACGCTTTTCCAGGTGGAGGAGGCGCTGGCGGCCGCCGAGGAAGGCGTCCGGGCGCTCCCGCGAGAGGTCATGGCGCACTATGCGGTCGCCCAGTCCCTCTCGCTGCGGGCGCAGCTGCTGGACCAACTCGGCCGAGAGTCCTCCATGGCGCCAGCGATCGAGGCCTACCAGCGCGTGCTCTCGCTGGATCCATTCTTTACCTGGGCGGTCAATGAACTGGGGGACGCCTACCTCGAGGAGGGGAAAGAGGCCATCATGAGAGGCCAGGAGGCTGCGCCATACTTGGAAAGTGCGCTGCGTCAGTACGAGCGGGCCCTGGCGCTTGATGCTCGGTTCTTATTGCCGATGGGCGGCAAGCTGGAGGCCGCGACGCTGCGGCTCGAGGTGGAGATAGGCCATGGGCGCGAGGCCCCCGAGGCGCTGCGAACGCTCTCCAGCGCAGTGTCCCAGTTCGAGCAGACAGGCTCGCAGCCCTCCGTCGTCGCGCTGTGGAAGGCCCGCGCTCACAGGCTCCAGGCCCATCATGATTTCGTGCAGCAGCGGGATCCGCGTGGCTCCCTGGCGGCTGCCTTCGAGGCGATTCGCGCGGCGGGGGGAGAGCTCCCCGAGGATCCCTGGCTGTTGGCGGAATTGGCCCAGTGCTACCTGCTTGAGGCCGAGGTCGAACTGCACGAGGGGCGGGATCCTTCGCCAGTGCTGGCTCGTGCGCGTGCCGCGGTGCGGAAGGCGGGCGAGCCAGGTGCGGTGCTAGGGACCTCAACTGTTCTGATCGCGGCGAAGCTGGAGCTCACCGCTCTGCGTGCGGCCGTGCGCCGGGGGGAGGACCCGGAGGCGCACTTTGCGGCGGGCTTCGAGGCGCTGCGTCCGTTGCTTGCCACTTCGAATTGGGACAGCAGGCCTCATCAGGTGGCCGCCGAGCTCTACGCCGAGCGCGCGGCCGTGCTGACGCGTCGGGGCCTCGGGGCCGAGGAGGCGCTGCGCAGCGGCCTGTTCCAGGCTCAGCAGGCGCTCTCGAAGAACCCCCACAACCCCGAGGCGCTCTTCGCGCAGGGCTGGCTCCACCTGCAGCGGGCCCGGCTGGTCTCCGCGTCAACGGTTCGTGCCGAGGAAGCCCTTCGCGCGACGGAGTCTTTCCAGGCCGCGCTTCAGGAGAATCACCAGGTGGCCCGAGCGCACCCACACCTCTTGGCAGAGGCCAGGGGGCTTGTTCGCTAGTGTGCACTTTCTCGAACTTCGGGGTTGCCTGAGAGCACTTGGAAAACGCTTGTTCGTACCTAGTTTGGGCAGACAATCCCCCGGCAATAAAGACAGACAAAGGTGTGGAGGTTACCCCCGTGTTTCAGACCGCTGGTTTCCGTGTGCTATGGGTTTTCTTTCTGGCCGGTGTCTTCGGCTGTGGAGGCGTCGAGGAGATGCCTGAAACGAGCAGCTCTCTCGCCACGGTGGAACAGGCGGCGCTGGATCCGCGGCCTCCTCCCAATGGGAGGAACGGCACCCGCCCCGCGTGCTTCTGGGCTCACAGCGTGCAGCAAGCCCTCCGGACGATGGGCGGCGCCGCGCTCGACCGGGGAGGAGGACAGCTGCTCAGCATTCCGCTGACGCAGGTCTCTCAGGATTGCCGCGAGGTGCTGCGCTCCGCGGTCGAGTGTGCCCTCACACAGGATCAGTCCGTGCAGGATCCGGTGACGGGTGAGTTCTATACGGGGTGGTGGGGGCTGGCGCCGTCGTGGCAGAGCGGGGCGCTGGATGTGGATGGCCGCCGGTACGTGACAGGGTGCATGGTGCAGCGGCTGAACTACTACGGGACGCATGTGCCCATCCTGCTCGAGGGCAGTCACCCGGCCATCGAGCGGAACGCGACGTTCAGCTCGCAATATCCCATCATGGAGTCGACCGCGTTCGGGGACCTGTTCTCTTCCACCACGCCGCTGCTGGGGATTCTGCCGGCCTTCAATCTGTACGTGTGCTGGGAGGGACTGCTGCCCCAGTCTTGCGGCTTCCTGGGGTTGCCCCTGCTCGGGCAGCGGCTGTGCGATGACGTGCCGCTGTGCGGCCTCATGGTGCTGGGGCCGTGCGCCTTGTCGTGTGCGCAGGATGACGGCTACTGGAAGTGCAGGCCGGGCCTGCTGTCGCCCTCTTGGACGCAGACGGTCCGCGTGAAGCTGGAGACGGCCACCTGCCAATGAGCGCTCCGCTGGAGGGCTGCATGTCGCGTCCTGCGTTTTCGTGGGGTTCCGTGGTCCTGGCCGTGGCCTTGCTGGCGGGCTGTGCCGCCCAGCAACGGGAGAACTACGTGAGGGACCGGGCCGCGGAGCATGTCTACGCGCAGCCGCTCGAGGAGATGTGGCCGCAGGTGAAGGCGGTGCTGGAGGACAAGGGGTACTCGTGGCGGGAGATTCCCCAGCGCTTCATCCTGGAGACCGAGTGGAAGGAGAACGGGGGCGGCACGCTGGGCAACTCGTATACCCGGTTCCTCATCGAAGGCATGCGCGTGAGGGGAGGGGGCGCGGTCCTGCGGGTGATGCGCAACGACGCCTCCTCTCAGCCCACGGCCGTGCACTACGCGGGAACCGTGGGGCCTGTGAGCAGCGCCCGGGCCGCCAACGAGGCCATGGTCAACGCCTCCAACAGCAACACCACGGGCATGACGCCTCTTCAGAAGCGCGCCTTCCGGGACCTGGAACTGGAGCTGGAACTGCTCCAGGTGATTGATCCAGACGCCGCGGCCTCGCTGGAGGCTCAAGCGCTGGCGAAGTACCCGAAGAAGTAAGCCTTCAGGTGCTCCACGCATTGGATGCGCTTGCACGAAGGGTGAGCGTACACCCAGGCGTTCCTGCGCTGCCCAGGAGGGAGCCGGGCAGGCGGGGGACCTGGAGACAATGCACGCTGGATCTCCCGGTGCTTAGCGTCCTCTCCGTGTCACCTGGACGACCTAAGAGTGAGCAGGAGCGGAGAGACGAGCTCCTCTATGCCCTCGAGAAGATCCTCGAGCTGCCTGCGGCCGATCTTCGCGCGACGCTGGACCGCGCGAGTGCGCTCATTGGCAACTTGCTCCACGCCGAAAAGGTCGACTCCTTTCTCCTGGAGCCGCAGACCCAGACGCTCGTGGCCATCGGCACCAGCGACACCCCCATGGTGCGCAAGCAGAAGAGCCTGGGGTTGGACCGGCTTCAGCTCGCCAATCGCGGAAACGTCGTGAAGGTATTCGAGACCGGTCAGCCCGGCCTGTCTGGGCACTTGGAGGAGGACCCCGAGGAGCTGCCGGGCCTCAAGTATGGCCTGGGCATCCGCTCGTACATCGCCGTCCCGTTCGAGGTGGAGGGTGTCCGGCGCGGCGTGCTGGAGTGCTGAGCGCTCCTCACCGTGACGGACCAGGGGCCAGGCGTGCCGCCGCTCCTGCTGCCCCAGCTCTTCGAGTGGTTCGTGCGCGGCTCAGGCTCACAGGGGCTGGGGCTCGGCCTCTACCTTGCGCGGCAGATCGCCCTCGCGCACGGAGGCACGCTCGAGGTCCACTCGCAGACGGGCAAGGGGGTGCAGTTCGAGCTTGCGCTGCCCCTCGTCCGGGAGGACCAGGGCCCCTGAGCAAGGCCCCGGTCTTCTGCTCCGCTCAACGCAAGGGACGCGAGATGACGCAGGCGTTGATGCCGCCCACGCCCATGGAGAGCTTGCCGGCCAGCCCAGGAGGCACCGGAGTCTCCTGATCGTAGACGAACCGGCTGTGCACCTTGCCGATCTCCCGGTTCAGCTCCGAGCCCTGCAGCGGCGTGGGGAAGATGTGGCCGCGGGCATAGCCCAGGTACTGTGCCGTCAGCTCCCAGCCTCCGCCCGCGGACATGCCGTGGCCAAAGGTGCCCTTGCGCGCCGTGACGAGCACGGACTCGGGCAGCAGCCCCCGCAGCGTCTCCACCTCCAGGAAGTCTCCCGGCGTGGCCGTGGCGTGCAAGTCCCAGCTGCCCATCTGGTCCGGCTTGCACTGTGCCAGGGCCATCGCCGCGTGGATGGCCGCCGTGGGGCCCTCCTTGGACGGGGTGATGATGTGGTCCGCGTCCGCAGTGACGCCCACCGCCATGGGCTCCATGCCCAGCGGCTTGAAGCCCTTGGCCGTGAAGTGCTCCCAGTCCCCGACGATCCACACCACCGAGCCACCCGCGATGTGCGTGCCCCGCAGCGCCGTGAGCGGCTTGGACACCGTGCGGTCCGCGGCAATCACCCGGGCGTTGTAGAAGCCGCCCACCACCAGCGGGTGCGGCGGTGGATCCGTCATGCCCAGCACCACCGCCTTCGCGTCGCCGCGCTGGATGGCATCCATCGCCAGCTTCAGCCCGTAGCCAAACGAGGAGCACGCCGCCACCGGCGCGAACGTCATCCCCGTCAGCTTCCCCATCATGGAGACCTGCGACGCCGGGCCGTTGTGGATGTTCCACAGCACGTTGGAGGACACCGAGTTCCACGGCGGCTCGGGCGCGCCCCACTTCTTCTGCAGCTTCGCGTTGCGGGTGCGCTTCTCCTTGATGACGGCCAGCTTGGCGGACTCCACGTCGCCTTCCACCGCCAGCCCTTCAATGTCCCGCAGCTCGTTCAGGTACTCGCGCAGCTCCAGGGACTGCTCCGTCCAGTAGTGCCACCAGGCCTCCTCGGCCTGATCGCGCTCCAGCTCGTCCACCGTCTCCGGAGCGGGCGGCAGGCCCGGCCGGGGCTCGCGCGTCTCCAGCCACTGGCGCAGCGCTGCGTTGCGCGACGGGTCCGCCCAGAACCGATCCCACCGCCGCTGGGCCCGGTGCAGGTCCAGCGTAATGTCATGGATGGTCGGCAAGTCGCCGAGGCCGGTGCCCACGTACACGTGCGAGCGGATGCCCAGCGCCTGCAGCTCCTGCTCCAGCCCCGGGTTCTGCCGCAGCGCCTGGATGAACGCGGCAATCGCGTACTGGGTGGGCTTGCCCATCTTCTTCTCGAGCTGGGCAAACCGGCTGGACGGGAAGCGCGCGTCCACCCACGGCTTGTACTCGGAGAAGTCGAAGTCCGGCATCCCCACCAGGAAGTTGTCCGGACCGAAGCCGTTGAAGGGAGACAGCCAGCTGTCAGCGGTGGCGAGGTTCCGCTCGAAGGCTTCGATGTCCTTGGAGCGCGGGGCCACCACACCCCAACCGAAGATTCCCACTCTGCGCACGTTTGTTTCCTCGAGGCCCGTCTACAGCGGACGGATCTTCAAATTGTCGAAGTACACCTTCGTCTCCCAGCCCGAGAACCCGAAGTACTGGTTCCGAGGGCCTTCCAGCGGTGAGGGATCCCGGAGCGAAAGGAAGGGCTCGCCGTCGATGAGCCACTCGATGGTGGCCCCACGGCGGGTGAGGGTGAAGTGGTACCGCTTGCCAGGCTCCACGGCCCGGCCGTCCCGGACCGCTCGGTCCGGCGTGTGCTCGGTCTGCCGAGCGATGACGGACTGGGTGTTGCGCCAGCCGCCGAAAATGAAGACGTAGCCGCTCGCCGTGTACTGCATCCGCAGATCCCCGGCGTAGAAGGAGCGGCCATCGCCCCAGGCCTCGACCTTGATGTCGCCGCCGGGATCGTTCGTCCACGCATCGAACTCGATGGTGGCGTCGGTGGGGATGGGGCGCTTGAGCCACACCGGCCGGTTGTGCGCCGTCTGCACCACCAGCGCCCCGTTCTCCAGCTTCACGGCCGAGGGGTCGGTGGCCACCCAATCGTCACCCAGCGTCTGGCGCTCGTCGAACGAGTCCGAGAAGGGCCCAGGGGGCGGGGTGGGGGCGGGAGCTGGCAGCGGCGCCAGCGGCACCGAGGCGTCCACCGGCAGCACGCGCAGGTTGTCGAAGAAGATCTGCGACTCGGCGCCGGACAGGCCGAGCCGGTCCTGGCCAGGGCCCTGGAGCGGGAACGGATCCGTGAGCTCCAGGAAGGGCTGGCCGTCGATGCTCCAGCGCAGCAGCGTGCCGCGCCGCTCGATGCGCCAGTGGTAGCTGCGACCGACCTGCACGGGGAAGGTGGTGGACTCCACGCGCACCCGTGTGTCCGCCTTGAAGACGCCGGTGGTGACCAGGTCCGCGTTGGGCAGCTTCAGGCGCTCGGCCGCGAGAGAGGCCTTCTGCTGGAGCTGCTTCAGCGACGGGGCGTTGATGTCCTTGCGCGAGAGCACGGACAACGTGTTGTTCCATCCGCCATGCACCAGCGTGTACCCAGAGCCCGGGTCGGTGCCGTCGCCGAACAGCTCCACGCGGATGTCGCCCTCGGGGAACTCCGAGCGCACGTCGAACTCCACCGCCACATCCGCCGGAAGCCGGGCCTTGAGCCAGAGCGGGTTGTTCTTCACCTGTGGCGCCAGCAGCTGGCCATTCACCACGCGCCAGTACCCGCCCAGGCTGTAGAAGTCCCGGTCCACCACGGAGGGATCCGAGAAGTCCTGCTGGTAGGGCACCTGAACCGTCACCTCGGGCTCGCCGCGCAGCAGGGTGTAGTGGAGCAGGGGGAACTGCGACAGCACGAGCACCACGGCGAGCACGGCCCAGCCGCGCCGGGACAGGCCCTCGGGCTTGACCCAGGGGGTGAACGTGGCGGCAGCCGCAGTCGCCTCGGCGGCAGTGGCCGGGGGAGTGCTTGCGGCCTCGGAGGGGGGCTGCGCAGGGGCCTCGGCGCTGTTTTGCGGAGTGCCGCCGTCCGCCTGCTGGGCGGCGACAGCCTTGGCCCTCTTCCGGGCGAGCCCCTCCGCCTTGGCTTTCTCCTTGCGCTTGGCCTGACCCATCGTTGCGGTAATCCCTGGAGGTGGGAAAGGGCGCGGACTTTACGCGCCGCGCCGTGGCAGGTAAAGCGTGCCAGCCAGGGCTTGCAGGGGTGTCCTCCCGGCTACTTGACGCCCCAACGCTTTTCGAGCGCCCGTTGCTCGGCCTTGCGCAGCTTCAGCCGCTCCTTCTCGGCCCGGATCCGGTCCATCTCCTCGGGCGAGGGGCGCACGGCGATCTGGTAGACGCTGCCAGCCAGGGCAAACAGGCCTGCGGCGATGATGACGCCCCAAGGCTGGTTGGCCACCGCCGCGACGAGCCCGCCGAACTGGTGCAGGGCCGCCAGGGCCCCAATGACGAAGAGCCAGGCTCCCACCGTGGACGAGACGATGGAGCTCACCACCCGGTGGAGGATGGCGGCCACCAGCCCGCCGATGAGCAGGGTGGGGATGAAGCCCAGCAGGAAGTCCTGGGGCCCGGCGAGCGTCCCGGCGAGCACCCCCAGCGGCAGGCCGATGCCCAGGAAGGAGATGGCCGGCGGGGCGAGGAAGCCCACGACGGCCAGCACGGCCGCCACAGCGGAGGGCAGGCGTGCGTCGTAGTCCGACAAGTTGATGCCGAACTTGGTCGCGACGAGGGGGACGAACGTCAGTCCGATGAGGGCACCCACGGGGCCGGCCACCAGCCGGAAGGCGCGGCCGCCTCCCACCAGCAGCATGATGAGGCCGAGCGCACAGAGCACGATTCCGCCCCACATGGGGAGGAGCCGGTAGATGCCGACCCAGCCGGAGGGGTTGAAGTCCTGGTAGGCCTTGAGCGCCTGGATGAAAGCTTCCACTGCATCACCTTAATACCGAGAGAGCGCCAACGCGACGAGCAGCACGAGGATGAGGAGCACGAGCGCGGCGAAGCCATAGACGGCGGGGGGCGTCTGGGTGCGCCGGAGCAGCTCCTCGGCCTGGGAACGGTCCTCGGGCGAGGGGTTGGAGCCCAGGATGCGGCGGGCCTCCCGGCGCGCGCCCGCGACATCGCCTTCCTCCATGCGCTGCCAGGCGGCGCGCATCTCCGGGGAGGCCGGGTCCTGGGGCGTTTGTCCGCCTTTCGCCATGGGGGCTCTATACCGGGGAATGCAAGGACGCGTCGACGGTATATACAGCCCGCTATATGAGTGCCCGGCGCCTCACCCGTCGAAACCTCCTGCTCGGCACCGCCGCGCTGGCCCCCCTGCTGTCGCAGCAGGCCGCCGCGTTCGGCGAGAAGAGCCGCCTCATCCCCGCCATCGTCAAGCACGGGGGCCGGTGGGATGCGCGCCTCAACGGCCTGCGCCGCATTGCCTGGGAGCTGCAGCGCCGTACCTCCGTGGAGGTACTGCCCGAGGCCCGCCCGTGCCTGCTCGACAGCGCGGAGATCTTCGAGTACCCGTTCCTCTACTTCGGCGGCGAGGGGGACTTCCCGGCGCTCAGGGACGCGGAGGTGGAGAACCTCCGGCGCTACCTCACCTTCGGCGGCTTCCTGCTGGCGGACGCCAATGACGGCAGCGACGGGAGTGGCTTTGACGCCAGCTTCCGCCGGGAGATCGCCCGGGTGTTGCCGCAGAGCAAGCTGACGGCGGTGCCCTCTACGCACGTCATCTACAAGTCCTTCTTCCTGCTGGACGCGGCGCCGGGGCGGCTCTTGAACAAGCCGCAGATGGAGGCCTGTACGCTGGGTAAGCGCGCTGCGGTGATGTACTCGCAGAACGACCTGGCCGGGGCGTGGAGCCGCACGGAGGCCGGGGACTTCGAGTTTGACGTCTCCCCGGGCGGCGAGCCTCAGCGCGAGCTGGCCATCCGGATGGGCATCAATCTGCTGATGTATGCGCTCTGCCTGGATTACAAGGACGACGCCGTCCACTTGCCCATCATCCTCGAAAAGCGGCGCTGACCGCGGGGCCTTTCCCTCCGCCGAGCGCGATTGATGAACTCTCAGCCCTTCAATGCCTGGAAGCTGGTCACCCTCTCGCCCTTGCCGGTGTGGGCGCTCGTGTTGTTGGGGGTGGGGTTGGTGCTGGGCATCGGCCTGGCGGCATGGGGCGTGCGCCGCGAGCCCTCGCGCGGGCGCAAGGTGGTGCTCTGGGTGTTGAGGGTGGCGGCCGGTGTGGCCGCGCTCTTCTTCCTGCTGGAGCCGGGCATCCGCCACCTGCAGGTGGCTCGGATGAAGAACCGGGTGGCGGTGCTGGTGGACCGCTCGGCCTCCATGAGCTTTCCGGGCGAGCCGGGCGGGCCCACGCGCTCGGCGCAGGTGGGCGAGTTCCTGGAGAAGTCCGCGCCCGCGCTGGCGGCGCTGCAGGACCGCTTCACGGTGGAGATGTACGGGTTCGATCCGGAGCTGGGGCCGGTGACGACGGCCACGCTGCAGAACGAGCCGCCCCGGTCGGGCACCACGGACATCCTCGCGGCGCTGCGGAGCGTGAGTGCGGGCTCACAGGGCTCTCGGAAGCTGTCCGGCGTGTTGCTCTTCAGCGATGGCGCGGACAACGCGGAGCTGGCGGGTGGGGCGGTGGGCAAGGCGCGCGCGGCGCTGGCCGACATGAACGTGCCGGTGTCCACGTTCCTGGTGGGCAAGGAAGCGCTCAAGGACCTCGCGGTGGAGGGCCTGAAGGTCGATGACTTCGCCTTCGTGCGCAACTCGCTCACGGTGGAGGTGGAGATCCACGGCCGAGGGTTCTCCGGCAAGGACATTCCCGTGGTGCTCAGCCAGGAAGGCAAGACGGTGGCGAGCAAGACGGTGCGCATGGGCTCGCCGGATGACGTGCAGCCGGTGGCCTTCACGTTCACGCCGGACCAGACGGGACGTTTCGTCTACACCGTGACGGTGCCCACCTTCCCGGACGAGGCGGTGAGCGACAACAACTCGCGCTCGTTCACGCTGAAGGTGATTCGGGACCGCGTGCGCGTGCTGCTGGTGGTGGGGCGGCCCTCGTGGGACGAGCGCTTCCTGCGCGGCCTGCTGCGCCAGGACGCGAACGTGGACCTGGTGTCCTTCTACATCCTGCGGACGATGTCGGACGATCCGGGCGTGGTGAGCCAGGAGCGCGAGCTGTCGCTCATTCCGTTCCCCATGGAGGAGATCTTCGACACGAAGCTGCACACGTTCGACGTCGTCATCTTCCAGAACTTTGGTTACGCGGATCCGCAGCTCTCCATCGCCGAGTATGAGCGCAACCTGGAGCAGTACGTCTTCAAGGGTGGCGCGCTGGTGATGATCGGTGGCGACAGCGTGCTGGGCGAGGGCCGCGCGGTGATGCCCACGCTGATGCAGGCGCTGCCGGTGGAGGCGGCGGGCCCGGCGAACGTGGAGCCCTTCAAGGCCCGGCTGACGCCCGAGGGCGCGCGGCACCCGGTGACGGCGCTGGGCACGGGCGTGTCGAGCACGGAGAGCGCGTGGGCGGAGCTGCCGTCGATTCCGGGCATCAACTCGACGCGGGCGCGGCCGGGGGCCACGGTGCTGGTGGACCACCCGTTCCACCTGGTGGACGGGAAGAACGCGCCGCTGGTGGCGGTGTGGGACTACGGGCGGGGCCGGGCGCTGACACTGGCCACGGACGCGAGCTGGTACTGGGCGTTCACCTCTCACAAGGAGGGCTCGCCGAACCGCACGTATGACCGCTTCTGGAGCAACGCGCTGCGCTGGCTGGTGAGGGATCCGGACCTGACGACGCTGAAGGTGACGGCGGATCCGCCCTCGGTGGAGCCGGGCAAGCCGGTGGGGGTGGTGGTGTCGGCGCGGACGGCGGACTACCAGGCGGCGCAGGACGCGCAGGTGCGGGTGGAGCTGTTCTCGGTGGCCACGCAGAAGCCGGTGGCGGTGCAGACGGGGACGACGGGGCCGGATGGGGTGGTGCGGCTGGAGTTTCCGCCTCCGGCGCCGGGGCCGTACAAGCTGCTGGGCTCGGCGAAGCGGGGCGAGACTGACTTGGGCCAGGGCGAGGACGCGGTGGCAGTGCGCGCGGTGGGGCCCGAGCTGTCGGATGCGTCGGTGCGGCCGGAGCTGATGGCGCAGATCGCCAAGGTGACGGGTGGTAAGGCGTACCGGCTGCAGGAGCAGAGCGCGCTGCCCGAGGTGCCGCTGTTGGATCCTCCGGTGGTGGAGGTGGGCCGCGCGAAGGACCAGCCGCTGTGGGACCGGTGGTACTACCTGGTGGTGCTGGTGGCGCTGCTGGGCGCCGAGTGGTTCTGCCGCCGCCGGTTCGGCTACGTCTGAGCAAGCTGATCGAGTGCTCGGCGAAGGGAAAGCGAGCGCCTCCCTTCACCGGTCCCAAGTCCGCTCAGGAGCAGTGAGCCGGGGCAGCTACTTGGACACGACGCCGCAGGCGATGCGGCCGCCCGCCTCACCGGTGGGATCCGTCTTGTAGTCATCGGCCTTGGCGTGCACCACGACCGCCGAGCCATCCGTGTCCTGCAGGGCCCTCACGGTGAGGTTCGGGCCGCCGAAGAACTCGAACTGCACCTTGCCGTCCTGGCCCACAGTGAGGTTGGGCAGATCTCCCTCGTGCTTGCCGCCCGGGGCCATCAGGCCGTGGGCCTTCTTTTGAGGGTTGAAGTGGCCGCCGGCGGTCTTGAACTCGGGGCCCTCGCACAGGCCCACCTCGTGGATGTGGATGGCGTGCACGCCCGCGGGGATGTTGGAGAGGCTGCCCTTGATGAGCAGGCCGTGCGGGTACTGCTCGAACGTGACGTCGCCCACCGTCTGACCCTTGGCGTCCTTGAGGGGGGCCTTGGCCGTCTCCGAGGGCTTCACATCCTGGGGCGTGGCCGCCTTCTCCTCCTTCTTGGCCGTGGCCGGCGGAGCGGCCTTGGGGCTCTGGGCGAGCGCGGGGGCGGCGAAGGCGAGGGTGGCGGCGGTCAGCAGGGCATGGGTCTTCATGAGGGTGTCTCCTCCTGGAATGAATGTGGCGAAGCGGCCGCACACTAACCACGGACACGTGTCCATGCTCGACTGGATGTGGGCTCTTGCTCGGGTCTCAACAGGTGCTCAGTCCGAGGGCAGTGGGACGGGGACGACACGGGAGGCGCCGAAGACAGGGGCCCAGCGCTCCTGCACATCGGGGCCGTTGAGGAAGCGCACGAGCTCGCGGAAGACCTGGCGCGGTCCTCCGATGCGCGCGGCCCAGGCGAGCCCTCGGGGGGAGAGGTTGGGAACGAGGGGTCCCAGCTCCTCCACGGTGTGGGCGGTGCGGGTGACGGAGAGCCCTTCATCGCGGACCCGTTGGGGCACGAAGAGCGGCGCAAAGCGGGCATGGCGGTGGTCGTGGACACAGCCTTCCTCTTCGAGGAGCGCGGCCGAGAGCGGCAGCTCCCGCACGTTGAAGAGGAGCTTCACGGCGCCGAGGTGCGGATCATAGGGGCCTCGCAGGCGGTGATCGCCGCGAGGGATGAGCCGGCGGTCGAGGTAGCAGGAGGCGCGGGCCTCGGGGGGCAGGGCGCCTCGGTGGCGTGCGCCGGCGTAGCGGAAGAAAGGGCGCACGTTCGCGGCGTCCACGCGGAGGGCGGGGCCATCCTTGAGAGCCCGGAGCTTGGGCAGGAGCGCGGAGGGAATGCCGTGGGCTCGGGCGAAGGCGGGCAGCCGGCTCGCAGGAGTCCGGGCGAAGTGGCGCAGGCGTTCGAGGAGGCGCTTCGGGTCGTCGTCCACGAGCAGCTCATCGAAGCGGGTCTTCACGCCGGGGAAGCTGATGGGGACGAGCGTCGTGAGGGGCTCTCCTGCGGCTTGCCAGCGGGAGTCGAGCGCCGCGGCTTCGGTGGGCGTGGGGGCGAGCCGCCACTCGGGCGGCAACGGGGTGAAGGTGGAGCGCTGGCCGTCCCTCTCGAAGGAGACAGGCTCGGTGGGGCCGGGCAGGGAAGACCAGACGGTGATGCAGGTGCGCACCTGGGTCCCGCTGAAGGCACCGGAGCCCAGGTCTACCACCGAGCGGAGCTTCAGCGTGCCCAGCAGGGCTTGCCGGAGCGGCGCGTAGAGGAAGGCGTCGAGGAGGCTGGAGGGGGTGATGAAGGCGAGCACTCCGGGACGGGTAGAGAGCCGATGCGCCGCGACTAGGAGGAAGAAGGCGAAGTCATCGCGCAGGCTCGTCCCGGGAGGCAGTGCGAGCGGCATGAGGGCGCGGAGGTGGGACCAGGCGGCGCGGTCCTTCAGGAGGGCGGAGGTGCCGTTGTAGGGCGGGTTTCCGACCCAGAGCTCGAGGTGGGGAGGAGGGATGTTCTTGAGTAGGGGTACCAGTCCCCCACGCAGTGCATCACCGACATGGATCTCCGCGGTGGGAACGCGGGCTTGGCAGAGGCGGGCCACTTCGGGCAACAGCTCCAGGCCGCAGAGTTGGGCGCGGGGCCTCATGCGGGATGCGGCGGTGAGGAAGGCGCCCGCGCCGCAGGCCGGGTCTACGACGGTCAACGGAGCCTGGCGCACCTGTGCGAGTGCGAGCTCCAACGTGCGTTCCACGAGGGGCGCAGGTGTATAGAAGGCACCGAGCGCGAGCCTGTCGAGTCCTGGGAACTGATGAACGAGCGCCTCCTCGTCGAGGACGGGGGGCACGGGGCGAGGGTGCGGCATCCGAGACCATCCTACCGAAGAGAAGCGCTCTCGAATCGGTTCAACAGAGACGGTACGTGAGCCAAGGGAGAGCGGGACGGCCGGCGCGGGAGGACCCGTCCGCTGACGGGGGGACCCGCGCCGAGACGAGGGGCCCGCGACCTGTGCTTCCAGGACTGTGTGCCCGTGCTTTCCGCTCTGGAGTTAACGGTGTTTTCCCAGGAAACCGTGCCAGCGTGGGCAACTTCCGAGAGTCTTGGCCGACAATCACGGGTCCGGACCTCGGGAGAGCTCCGGGCTGGAAACGCTTCATGGCCGCGGGTTCGCGGCGGGGGTTCAACGATGTTGAGGCCGTCTCGTTCCTTGCTCCTCGGAGTGCTGGTTCTGGTGCTGAGCGCTTGTTCCCCCTTGGAACCTGAGTCCGCCGATGAAGGGCCCGTCGCCACGCACGAGGGCGCGGCGCTCTCGGGCCCGTGCGCGGGTAACACCTCGTTCCAGGTGGGCTCGGGCATCTACGACGTCACCGGCCCGGCGGCTGAGCTGGGGATGATGGGCTACGCGATGCTCGACCAGAAGACGGCCGGCATCCACCAGCGCCTGCGTGCCCGGGCCTTCGTCATCGCCTCGCCGTGCAACGGCAAGCGCGTGGCCTTCGTCAGCGCGGATCTGGGGCAGATCTTCCAGGGCGTGAAGCAGCAGGTGGTGGAGCGGCTGCAGGCGCGCTACGGCTCCCTCTACTCGGACGCGAACGTGCTGCTGAGCGCCACGCACACCCACAGCGGACCGGGCGGCTTCTCGCACTACGCGCTCTACAACCTGACGATCCTCGGTTACGACCAGCAGAACTTCGAGGCCATCGTGGACGGCATCGTCCAGGCCATCGTCCGGGCGCACAGCAATCTGGCCTCGGGCTCCATCCGCATCGCCTCCGGGGACCTGCTCAACACCAGCACCAACCGCTCGCCCGAGGCGTACCTCTACAACCCCGCCACCGAGCGCAGCCAGTACGCCTACGACACGGACAAGAAGATGACCCTGCTGCGGCTCCAGGGCTCGGATGGCACGGAGGTGGGTGCCCTCAACTGGTTCGCCGTTCACGGCACCTCGATGGGCAACGACAACCGGCTCATCAGCGGCGACAACAAGGGCTACGCCTCCTACCTCTTCGAGAAGGCCAAGGGCTCCAACCCTCTGGCCACCAAGACGTTCGTGGCCGCCTTCGCCCAGAGCAACGAGGGCGACGTCACCCCCAACATCTACGGCGGCACCAACGGCGGCGGCGCCAATGACATCGAGAGCACCGAACTCTCCGGCTCCAAGCAGTACACCCTGGCCAGGTCCCTCTACGATGGGGCCACCCAGCTGCTCACGGGCGCCGTGGACTACCGGCACACGCACGTGAAGATGGACGAAGTCCAAGTGGCACCGCAGTACGGCGGTGGCACGGCGCGCACCACGTGCGAGGCGGCCATCGGTCTCTCCATGCTCGCGGGCGCCGAGGACGGCCCCGGCTTCGGCAGCGAGGGCGCCACCTGCGCGGACGTCCACGATATCTGGAGCGCGTTCGGCTGCGCGGTGACCACCACGTCCTGCCAGGGCGAGAAGCCCGTCGTCCTCGAGATGGGAACGCAGACGCCCTACCCGTGGACGCCCGAGGTACTCCCGCTGCAGGTGGTGACGCTGGGCAACCTCGCGCTGGTGGCCGTGCCCTTCGAGGCCACCACCATGACCGGCCGCCGGCTGCGCCAGGCCGTGCTCAACCAGCTCGCGCCCATCGGCGTGGATCAGGTCGTCATCGCCGGCCTCTCCAACGCCTACGCGGGCTACCTCGCCACGCGCGAGGAGTACACCAAGCAGGACTACGAAGGTGCCTCCACCCACTTTGGGCCCTGGACGCTGGGCGCCGTGCAGCAGGAGACCGAGAAGCTGGCCGTGGCCCTGCGCAACGGCACCTCCGTGGCCGCGGGCCCCACGCCTCGGGACTTGCGCAACGACCAGACCACGCTGCAGACCGGCGTGGTGTTCGACGACAAGCTGCTCTGGGTGGATTTCGGCAGCGTCGTCACCAACGCGAACGCCTCGTACAACCGCGGGCAGACCGTGTCCGTGAAGTTCTGGGGCGGCCACCCGAAGAACAACCTGCGCCGCCAGGGCTCCTTCCTTCAGGTCCAGCGCAAGTCCGGTACGTCCTGGATCACCGTTGCCTACGACTGGGACTGGGAGACGAAATATCTTTGGGATCGCAACAATTGTGTCCCGACGATGGCCTGCTCCCACGTGACCATCGAGTGGAAGATCCCCTCCTCGACGGTGCCGGGCACCTACCGCATCCGTCACGACGGAGACTGGAAGTCCGGCTGGGACGGGCTCATCCGCCCGTACACGGGGTACTCGCGCGAGTTCACCGTGTACTGAATATTGAATGCCGGGCAGGGTTGTGCGTCAGTAGGTGTGCATACCCCAAAACAAGGACCTAGCTAGCCATGAGGGCTTTCGTACTCTCCGTTGTCATGTTGATGTCCGCCGTCGCTTCGGCCCAGACCCCTGCTCAGGGCCTCGCCCGTCCGCCCCCGCCGGGCCAGCCGACCGGCCCCATCAACACCCAGCCCGCCCCCACGGCTCCCGTGCCCGGCTACAACAACAACCCGCAGTGGGACTACGACGACTACGAGTTCCCCCAGGGCTTCCGCCGCCAGGGCGCCCTGGTGATCGTCGAGCGCGACCAGCTCATCTCTCGGCTGGCCCGTATGGAGGAACTGCTGGCCCAGGTGTCCAACGAGAGCGGCAACCGCCGGGCCCGTGAGGCACTGAGCAAGATCCGGCAGGAGATGAACGGCCTGCGCGCGGACGTGAACAACGCGCCGGATCTGCGCGTCCTCCGCCGCCGCCAGGGGCCTCCTCCGGCGCCCCCGGCTCCTCCGCAGCCGCAGGTGAGCCCCATCTCGGAGCCCCAGCTGCAGAACCTGATGCAGGCCATCCAGAAGGAGTCCTTCGGTGACGGCAAGCTCCGGGTGCTCGAGGCGGCCGCCCCCACCCAGTACTTCCTGGTGCCGCAGGTGATGAAGGTCCTCCAGAAGTTCTCCTTCGGCGAGGACAAGCTGGACGCGGTGCGGCTGCTCTGGCCGCGCGTGCTGGACCGGGAGAACTCCTACCAGCTCTACCAGTCCTTCTCCTTCCCCGCGGAGAAGGAGGAGTTGAAGAAGATCATCGGCCGCTAAGTACCTCCGGTCTCTCGCTGTCTCGCTCGGCCCGTCCTGGCTCGCAAGAGTCCGGGGCGGGCCGAGTGCTTTTGGGGGCACCGGGAGCGACTCTTGAGGAGGGTAGGCGGCGGACCACCTAAGAGGTAGGATGGGGCCCGAGGGATGGCCGCCTACGGGCGCGCGTCTGGAGGCTGAGCCGTGGAGCGAGAGTCTTGGGTCGAGCCGGACGCGTTGCCCGAGGGGACGGTGGTAGGCAAGTGGCGCGTGGAGAGAGGCCGGGGGAGAGGCTCGTACGGCGCGGTGTACCGGGCGAAGAGGGTGGGGAGGGAATCCGGGGAGCCCGTGGCGCTGAAGATGGCGATGTACCCGATGGATGCGCGCTTCGAGAGGGAGTGGGAGCTGCTGTCGCGGATGAAGCACCCGCATGTGCCGGAGCTGCTGGACCGGGGATGGTGGAGGGGACCAGGAGGGAGGAAGTACCCATACGCGGTGATGCGCTGGGTCGAAGGGGAGGACTTGTACTGGTGGGCCGCGCGACCGGAGCGGACGTGGAGGGAAGCGGTGAGGGCGCTGGCGCAGGTGGCCAGCGCATTGGCGGCACTGCACGCGCTGGAGGGAGTGCACCGGGACGTGAAGGGGGAGAACATCCTGGTGCGCAGGGATGGGAGCGCGGTGCTGCTGGACTTCGGCTCGGGAAACTACCGGGGCGCGAGACGGCTGACGCGCTCGCCGGAGCCGCCAGGGACGCCGCAGTACTGGAGCCCGGAGTCGCTGCGCTTTCAGTGGAAGAAGCGCGACGAGCGCCAGGCGCATTACGAGTCCACTCCTGCGGATGACGTGTACGCGCTGGGGATGACGGCATGGCGGGTGGTGGTGGGCCGCTTCCCGGAGCCGCTGCCGGATCCGGACTGGGATAACCTGGAGGGCAGCGCCTGGCTCGAACACCGGGTGGCAGTGCCGCCCGAGGCGCTGGAGGGTGCGGGCGAGGAACTGAAGGCGGTCATTCTGAAGATGATGTCGTCGCGGCCTGAGGACCGGGGCAGCGCGGCGCAGGCGGTGAAGGCATTGAAGCGAGCGGAGAGGAAGGCGGGGCGCCGTGCGGATCGGCTGCTGAGGGGATGGAAGGAGCCCCCTCCTGTGCGCTACCTGCTTCGAGAGCGGGTCCTGAACGAGCTGTGGCGGTGGCGGCAAGAGTGGCTGGCGGCTGTGGTGGGGGCGGGGGTGACGCTCCTGGTGTGGAATGTGGATCGGTATTTGCCCGCCCGAGGGGAGGCACGGCAGCGCGTGGCGCAGGCTCCACGCGCCGAAGAGGGCGTGGATGCAGGCACCTCGGAACTGGCGGACACGGCGATCTCGGCGCGGGCGACGGTAGACATGGGCGGGTCGAGACCCGGGGGCGTGGCCCTAGAGATGCCGAAGAAGCCCTTACCGGGGCAGCGTCAGCCTCCCTGCAAGTACCCAGCGGTGGCGATCAACGGTGGGTGCTGGGGTCGCTTCGCGGACGCGAAACCGCCCTGTGGGGATGAAGCGTACGAATGGGGAGACGGTTGCTACTGGCCCATGTGGACCGCAGGACGACCTCCTACTTCGGAACCGAAGTAATGCAGGCTCCGGCCGTGGACGGCGAGTCCACGGCCGTGGACTCCTTGCGCTCGTGGCGTGCTCGGATTTTCGTTCCAGGAGTACAAGCGCCGAGGAAATGCAGGGACTTGGTCCTCAGCCGCTGTGTTGGCACGCAGCATGCTGATCACGGCCCGTCATGCCGGGTCCTCACGATCTGTTCGCCCGCTTCACCTTCAGCCACCCCGAGCGGGCCGCTGCGGAGCTGCGCGCTGTCCTGCCGCCGGAAGTGGTGTCACGGGTGGACTGGACCAGCTTGCGCCGTGAGCCCGTCAGCGTGGTGGACCCGGAACTGAGAGAGAGCCAGAGCGACTTGTTGTTCTCGGCTCAGCTCCAGGATGGTCAGCCACTCCTGCTCTACCTCTTGCTGGAGCACCAATCCTCGGTCGATCGGTGGATGGCGTTGAGGATGTTGCGGTACGTGGTGCGTCACCTGGAGCACTGGCGCAAGGAGCACCCGGCGAGCGAAGTGCTGCCCGTCGTGGTGCCACTGGTCATGTACCACGGAGGAGAAGCGGGATGGACGGCACCACGCCGGGTGGAGGCTCTGTTCCAACTGCCCAGTGACGAAGGAGAGTTGGAGCGATGGCGGGCCCTGGTGCCGCGCTTCGAGTACCTGCTGGATGACTTGACGGCCGAGCGGGAGGAGACGCTGCGAGCGCGCCCGGGGCCTCCGTTGGCGCGATTGGCGTTTCTCCTCTTGCGCCATGGGCGTGACGAAGGGCTCTCTTGGCGGCTGGAGGGATGGAAGGCGCTGGTGGCCGAGATTCATGCAGAGGCAGAGGGGCTGGAGGAGTTGCGTGCGGTGGTTCACTACCTGTTCGAGGTGGGGCCGCCAGCAGCACGCAAGACGCTCCGGCGAGTGTTACAATCCGTGGCAGGTAAGGAGCGAGAGGAGGACTTGATGAAGTCCTATGCGGACGAACTTCGCGAGGAAGGGCATCAACAAGGCTGGCTCAAGGGGCTGGCTGAGGGGCAAGCGCAGGGACGGGCTCTCGCGGTCCTGCAAGTATTGGCTGCAAGGGGCGTCGAAGTAGACGAGAAGTCCCGGCATCTCATTTTGTCCTGTACGGACTCGGCGATTCTCGACCGATGGCTCGTTCAGGCTTCGAGCGCGTCGCACCTCTCGGACCTTCAGCTGAACAACTGAGCTCGAAGGGCGCACGCCGAGTGAGGCCCGAGGAAGGACCTGTGCCCGAGCGCTTCCCAGTATAGCCTTCCGGGCATGTCGCAAGGTTCCGACGTCTTCTCCGAACTCTCCCAACACTCGCTCGATCGAAACTCCATGCGGCTGCTGCCGGAGCCCTTCTGCCGCCGTCACCATGCGGTGGTGCTCGGCAAGGTGGACCCCGCCGCTCCTCACGCCACGGTCACCGTGGGCATGCTGGATCCGGACAACCCCAACCTCCTCTCGCGGATCGGCGACCTGCTGGAGCGACCCATCCGTACCGTGCGGCTCAACCGCTATGAGGTGGAGTCCGCCCTGGAGACGGGCTTCGGCGCCGGAGAGCGCATCGAAGCGGACCTCATCATCCGCCCGCGTCCTCCGTCGCGCCACCAGCCCACCGCCGTGGAACTCGTGGACAACATCCTCGCCATGGGCGTGGAGAAGAAGGCCTCGGATATCCACATCGAGAGCTACCCGGGCGACGTGGACTTGCGCCTGCGCATCGATGGCATCCTCCACCAGATGTACACGGACATGGATCCGGAGTCGGTTCGTGAGGTCATCAACCGCATCAAGATCCTCGCGGAGTTGGACATCACCGAGCACCGCAAGCCCCAGGACGGGCGCATCCGCGCTGTCATCGAGCGGGGCGAGGGCCACCGCAAGGTCATCGACTACCGCGTGAGCGTAGTGCCCAGCCCCGCAGGCGAGGATGTCGTCATCCGCATCCTCGATGCGCAGGCGGGGCTCCTCCCCGTGGTCCAGCTGGGCATGTCCGAGGAACTGCAGCGCACCTTCCTCCAGCTCCTCAACAACCCCGAGGGCATGGTGCTCGTCACCGGGCCCACCGGCAGCGGGAAGACCACCACGCTCTACTCGGCGCTGGCCCAGCTCAATGACGGCCGCCGGAAGATCATCACTGCCGAGGACCCCATCGAGTATTTCGTCCCCAAGGTGAATCAGAAGCAGGTCAGCCCGCAGATGCCGTACCCCCTGCTGCTGCGCGCCCTGCTGCGCCAGGATCCCAACATCCTGCTGATGGGCGAGATTCGCGATCTGGAGACGGGCAGCACCGCGCTCAACGCCGCCCGCACAGGCCACATCGTCTTGGGCACGCTCCACACGGCGGACTCGGTGGGGGCCATTGGCCGATTGCGAGGACTCGAGCTGGACAACACGGACATCGCGGACGCGCTGTTGGCCGTCCTGGCTCAGCGGCTCGCGCGTCGCATCTGCGAGAAGTGCTCGGAGCCCTATACGCCCACCGAGGAGCAGAAGATACTGCTCGGCCGCTTGTTGGACGGCATCCAACTGCGCAAGGGCCGGGGCTGCGACCACTGCCACCACACCGGCTACCGCAAGCGGGTGGGCATCTACGAGCTGCTCCTGGTGGATCCCGGCATGCAGGACCTCATCGTCGCGGGAGCCCACAACGCGCAGCTCCGGAAGTACGCCCGCGAGCGCGGCTTCAAGACGCTGGTGGATGACGCCATGGAGAAGATCGCCGCGGGGCTGATGACAGTGGATGAGCTCGTCCGCGTCATCCCCTACCGGCACATCACCGCCACTCGCGACGAGCGGCGGTGAGCGCCTGTCCGCTCACGACTTCCGGAGCACCAGGAACATGAGCACCAGCACCGCCAGGGCGGCGAGGACAGTCATCGCCACCTTCGCCCAGGAGATGGGCTTCTCGCCGAGGACGCAGCCCGGGTCCTGTCCATGCACGACGACGCGGTACAGCTTCTTGCCGTAGCGGTACGCGAGCACGTAGGCGGGCAGCGCGTAGTGCGCGGTGCCCAGGCCTGACAGCGCCACGGCCACGCGCAGGTTGCGGTGGCGGCGGCCGGGAAGCGCCGCGCGGGTGATGTACTCGCGGGCCGTGTGCTCCACCCCGGCGAGGATCTGCCGCCGCGCGCCCGAGCGCGTGACGTCGAAGAGTTCCACCTGCGCGCCCGGGGGACCCTCGGGCTGCGGCTTCGCCTGGGTGAGCTCGTAGGCAGGGGTGAGCTTCTGGGTCTCCGCTTGGGTCAACCCCCGCGAAGCGGAGACGAGGATGTTGTGGAGCACGAGGCGGGTCGCGCCCGAGTGCGGTGCCCAGTCGCTGCGGCGGGCCCCCGCGTCCGTGTCGGCGGTCCAGGTGGCCTCCACCGCCGCGTCGAACTTCCAGCCCGGCCACCACAAGGGCTTCAGCGAGTCCACTGCCGCGCGGCTCGCGAGATCCTTGGGCCGGAAGAAGCCGCCCTTGCCCAGGAACGCTCTCAGCGCCTCGTGCGCCTCATCGGTGCCGACCCGGAAGGGCACGAAGTGCTTCGCCTGGTCAATGGGGTCCTCCTGCGTCTCGGTGTGCATCTCCGATGCGCAGAAGGCGCACTTGGGCGCCTGCGCCTCCACCGAGTACGCCACCGTCGCTCCACAGGTGTTGCAGCGGATGATGCGAGCGCTCTCGCGGTCCACGCTGCGAGGGGGCCTCGGCGTGGGCAGGGCGCAGACGGGACAGCGAAGGTCTTCGGCCTCGAGCCGGCTGTGGCAGCGCTGGCACTGGGCTTCGATGACGGACATCAGCGGCCCCTCCCGCGCGGCAGGGTCTGCCCGTGGAACAGCAGGAGGTACAGGCCTCCGAGGACGAGGAGCACCAGCAGCACGGCGATGGCCACCTTCACCCAAGAGGTGGGCACGCGGCCGTGCACCTTGCCCGTCTGTCCGTTGACGAGGAAGCGCAGGGGCGGGGACTGAGGGTCGTGGCGCAGCGCCAGCACCCAGACGGGGAGCAGGCAGACCACCAGGGACTCCTGATGGAACCGGGTCGAGTATTCGAGGTTCCGGTGCGAGTCTCCTGGCATGAACGCCGAGAGCCGCTTGCGCAGCAGGGTGGTTACCTCGGCTCGGGCCTGTTGCAGGCACTGCTCCTGGGGCAGGGACGGGTCCTCGCTGATCCACCCGGCCACGAGCGCATCGTCGTAGCGGCGCAGCGCGCGGAGATCGAACGGCTCGATCTGCTCCAGCTCGTCATTGGGCAGGCCCGAGGATGCGGTGACGAGCACGTCCGGGACATACTCCGTGTGGCGGCCGTGGAGGGAGGTCCACTCCGTCTTCGTCACCTGCCGTGTCTTGGTGACGGTCTTCCCGTTCTCGGTGGTCGTGTACGTCTCGGTCTCGGTGTAGTTCTCGCCAATGCTGGCGCTGAAGTCGGACTCGGCGAGCCCGCTGTAGAGCCAGGCGGGCACGTAGATGCCGCGCAGCTCCTCGACGGAGGCGTTGCGGACGCTGGAGGGCGCCCAGAAGCTGCGGCGGAGCAGGTTCTCCCGCGCCAGCTCGCGGGCTTTCTGCGGCGTCTGCACGAAGCCGAGCCCGAACGTCGGCGCGGGCCGGTCTGGAGTCGGTGGCCGCTCCACCACGGATGGGGCAGCACAGTACGGGCACGTCGTGGTGCGGTGGTTGCCGGCCACCACCAGCTGGGCGCCACAGGACTGACAGGACAGGTTCACCCGAGGTGGCTCCTGGCGCGGACGGGAATCTTCTCTCCATCTTAGAAAGCCAAGGGGATCGGCGCGAGGCCGATCGCGCAGATCCGCCGCTGTGGCGCTACGCTCAGCCTCCATGAGGCTCTCACGGACACTCCCCCTGCTGTTGCTGCTTGGCGCAGGCACGGCCCAAGCGACCGGACCTTCCTCCATCAACGTCCAACTCCACCCCCTCGCCGCGCGGAACGGCGCAGTCCTCTTCCGGACCCGGTGGTCGCTCAATCCCGAGGGAGCGCATGCCTTCATGCGCACGGAGTATGGGTGGCTGGTGGTGGACGTCCGCGGCCAATGGGAAGAGGTTCCGCACCGGACGCTGGTGCCCGCTGCCGGCGGAGACGGCCCCTGGGACGAGAAGCGCCAGTTGGATCAGGAGTTCACAGGGCCTCTCAACTGGGATGATCCCCCGAAGAGCCTGGCCAGACTGCTCCGCAAGTACGGCTTCACAGCGAAGGACGCGGTGGCAGTGGATGCGGGGAAGGGCACTGTGAGCTGGACGCCGAAAGGCTTGTGCAAGGGGGAGATATGTGGAGTGCCCTGCCCCCAGAGCAGCCTCCGGGGCCTGCGGAGCATGCCGAAGGAGGGAGAGAAGGTGGAGGCCGCCTTCGTCCACTCAGGGCTGGCGCTGTTCCACAACAGCCACACAGACCCCGAGATCGATCCAGACAAGGGCGCCCTCTTTGCCGAGTCACAACCCGGACAGGAACTGGGGCTCGACCGGATCGAGGATCAGATTGTCTCGGGTATCTGCCGACTGCCTCGGTAGCCCGGGCACGCTCCGGCACTCAGGCCTCAGGAGTCCCGGCACAGCCGGTCCGCGCGCTTGAGCAGCGTGGGCAGCCGAGACGGCCCGTGCATGCGCTGGATGCACGCCGCCGCGTCCTGGACCTCCACCCCCACGGCCGTCACGAGCAGGGGCCGCTGGCTGCCCCCTCGCAGGACCGGGACGGAGACCCGGCTGGACTGGAACGACGTCTTGGCCACGCCGATGACGGGGATGGTTCGCCCGAGCGCCTCGTACAGGTGGGCCCCCAGGCCCGGGCGTTCCTCTCCCGCCAGCCACACATAGCCATCGATGACGACCGTCGTCAGAGGGTCGGGCACGAGCGCCAGCACGCGCAGCAGCGCTGGCAGCTCCCGGCGGTAGAACTCGCCCGGGACATAAGGCTCAGCGGGGGGACCCCGGTCCACGTAGTGCGCCGCCTCGGCCGCGTCGCCCCAGTCCCGGAAGGCGACGCACGCGGCCACCGTCGCATCCGGCCGGTAATCCACATCGACACTGACAAGCATCGCGCTTCTCCTGGGCTAGCGCGCCGTCGCGGCGAACCGCTGGAGCGCCTCGCCCGTCATGCGGCACAGCTTCCACTCGGGCGCCAGCGCCGCCCCCAGGGACTCGTAGAACTGGATGGCGGGCGTGTTCCAGTCGAGCACCATCCACTCGAAGCGCCCGCAGTTCCGCTCCACTGCCAGCCGCGCCAGCCGCGCCAGCAGTCCCTTGCCGAACCCTCCCCCCCGGTGCGAGGGCAGGACGAAGAGGTCCTCCAAATACAGACTCGGCTGGCCCAGGAATGTCGAGTACGTGTGGAAGAAGAGCGCGTAACCCACGAGCTGCCCACCGTCTTCGGCCAGCAGCACCTCGGCGTAGGGGCAGGGGCCGAAGAGGTGCTCGCGCAGCCGGGCTTCGTCCACGACGACCTGGTGGGACAGCTTTTCGTAGTCCGCCAGTGCACGGATGAGCTGGAGGATGCCGGGGATATCTGCGGGGGTGGCGGAGCGAATCATGCGCGCGATGCTAGCGCCTGGCGGATGGAAGCGCGTGCCAGCAGATGGGACAACCGCGTATCGTTCGTCCGCGCCCTGGCGCCTCGGCGAAGGAAGGCATGACATGGAGACGGGTAGACCGGAGTTCGGCCCTCCCGGAGAGGGGGAGGAGCAGGCCGCGGTGGCAGACATCATGGCCCAGGCATTCGCGATGACGCCTCAGGAAGGCGCCGCTTGGCTCGAGAAAGCGGGGCGGAGCAACCTCCGGGTGTTGCGCGAGCGAGGCACGGTGACGGCCACGGCGCTCCCCATCCACATGGGCCAGTGGTTCGGCGGGCGTCGCGTCGCCATGGCGGGCATTGGTGGGGTGGGCGTGGCTCCTGGTGCGCGCGGCGGCGGAGCGGCCACCCGGCTCATGCAGCGCACCCTGCAGGAGCTGCGCAGCCTGGGGTTCCCCATCTCCGTCCTCTACCCGGCCACCCAGCCGCTCTACCGGCGCGTGGGCTACGAGCAGGCCGGGGCCCGCTTCGAGAGCCGCGTCCAGGCCTCGCGCCTCGACTTCAAGGAGCGCACCCCCCAGGTCCGGCCCGTGAAGCCGGCCGATCTCCCCGCCGTCCAGGAGCTCTACCGGCGCCATGCCTCCACCCGGCAGGGGTACCTCGATCGCGGCTCCTACGTGTGGGATCGCGTGTTCCACCCTCGGAGCGAGACGGCCTACGGCTTCGTCCTGGAGGGAGCGCAGGGCCTGGAGGGCTATGTCTGGCTGGTGCGCCGCCGCAAGATGGATCTCCTGCAGGAGCTCTTCCTCACGGACTACGTGGTCGCCACGCCCGCGGCGGGGCGGCGGCTGTTGGCCTTCCTGGGCGATCATCGCTCGCTGGCGCAGGAGGTGGTGTGGACGGGCGGCCCGATGGATCCGCTGCTCCTGCTGATGCGCGAGCAGACCTACCAGGTGAAGTTGCTCTTCCACTGGATGATGCGCGTGCTGGACGTCCCCGCCGCGCTCGAGGCCCGGGGTTACCCGGCGGGCGTCTCCGGCACGCTGCACCTGCACGTGGAGGACGATCTCTTCCCCGAGAACCGGGGCAGCTTCACCCTGGAGGTGTCAGGCGGCACGGGGCATGTGCAGCGGGGTGGAGGCGGGCTCATGAGCCTGGATGTCCGGGCACTCGCGCCGCTCTACACGGGCTTCCTGACGGCGGATGCGCTGCGCTCGGTGGGCTCGCTGGTGGCGGACGACGCCACGGTGCGGCTGGCGGCCACGTTGTTCTCCGGTCCCCCGCCGTCGCTCCCGGACATGTTCTGACGCGGCGGCTCGGGCTGGGCGCTGGCGAAGGGGGTGGAACGGTAGTAGGCGAGGGCTCTCTCAGAGGAGCAAGGGCATGCGCGCATTCGTCACGGGCGGTTCGGGATTCGTGGGCCGGCGGCTCATTCCGGCGCTTCGCGAGCAGGGGCACACGGTGCGGGCGCTGGGGCGCTCGCAGGCCTCGCTCGATGTGGTGCGCCAGGCGGGCGCCGAGCCGGTCGAGGGCGATCTCTCCAGCGTGGACGCGCTCAAGCGGGGCATGGAGGGCTGTGAGATCGTTTTCCACTCGGCGGCCACGGTGAAGCAGTGGGGCACGCGAGCCGAGTTCTTCGAGGCCAACGTGCGCGGCACGGAGAACGTGCTGGAGGCAGCGCGGGCGGCGGGCATCAAGCGGCTGGTGCACGTGAGCACCGAGGCGGTGCTCGTGGATGGCTCGCCCTTGGTCAACGTGGACGAGACGCGGCCCCTGCCCGAGCGGCCCATCGGGCACTACTCCTCCACCAAGGGCACGGCGGAGCGGCTGGTGCTCTCGGTGAACTCGCCCGAGCTGACCACGGTGGTTGTGCGGCCCCGCTTCGTCTGGGGCAAGGGCGACACTTCCGTGCTCCCCATCCTCGTCGATGCGGTGAAGTCCGGCCGGTTCCGCTGGGTGGACGGGGGCACCTTCAAGACCTCCACCTGCCATGTCGCCAACTGCGTGGAGGGGATGCTCCTCGCGGCGGAGAAGGGGCGCGGCGGCCAGGCGTACTTCCTCACCGATGGCGAGCCGGTGGTGTTCCGCGAGTTCATCACCTCCCTCTTGAAGACGCAGGGAGTGGATCCGGGGAACAAGAAGATCCCCTTTGGGTTCTCCATGGGGCTGGCGACGGTGTGCGAGCTGCTCTGGAACTTCCTACCGCTGCCGGGCAACCCGCTCATTACCCGGCAGGAACTGCTGCTGGCAGGGCGGGAGGTGACGGTGAGCGACGAGAAGGCACGCCGGGAGCTGGGCTACGAGGGGCGGATGACGCAGGCGGCGGGGCTGCGCGAGATGCAGGGCTGAGACGGGCGGGCTGTCCGTAGTAGCCTGCGGCCTCCAGGCGGGAGGTTCGTGGCATGCGCAGGTTCGAATTCGTCGAGGGCTCCAGCTCCAAGTTCTGGAGCCCAGAGCTGCAGGGCAGCACCTTCATCGTCACCTACGGGCGGATTGGCACTGCGGGGCAGCGCAAGGAGAAGGCGTTCCCGGACGAGGAGAGCGCGCGGCGCGAGTACGAGAAGAAGGTCGCCGAGAAGCTGCGCGAGGGCTACCGCGAGGTGACGGAGGGCGGTGAGGCCCCGGCGCCCGCGGCCGCCGCGCCGAAGGAGAAGGCCCCCCCGCCGCTGCCCGCGTTGCCGCCCCGGGTGCGCGCGACGAAGCCTACGGCGGAGCGGGTGACGGAGGCGGCCCAGGCGCTCACGAAGCTGGAGTCTCGGCTGGGCAACAGGAGCTGGCAGGTGGCGCTCCAGGCGCGGCGGGCCCGGCGGGCCCTGCGCAAGCTGGGAGGGGGTGACCCTTCGGCCCATGCGGCGCTGGGTGCGGTGTTCGAGTCCCTCATGGGCAAGGTGGTGGTGCCCCAGGGGCAGCCCCGCCTGCCGCTGCGGTTCGCGATGCAGTTGCTGGGCGAACTGGACGTGGCGGCGTTCGTCCGGGTGACGCAGCAGTGGAAGCGTGCCTCGGCGGGCTCAGCGGGAGGCGTGGCGGTGGTGGCCCGCGAGGCGGAGGCGCTGGCCGAGCCGGAGCTCGCACTGCGGATGGGGCTGCTGCTCGCCGAGCGCCCCGAACTGCGTGGCGGCTCCGAGGTGGGGTGGCAGCGGCGGTGGAACGCGCTCAAGCCGCACCTGGAGGCGCACCTGAAGGGCGCGGGCGGGGCCCTGCAGACACACCTTCGTGCCATCGAGACGGGCGGAGATTCACACCTGGCGCAGCGCGTGGCGCGCATGGGAGCGTGACGTGAGGAAGCGGACCTGGAAGTGGGGTGGGGCCGTGGTGCTCCTGCTCGTGGCGGCGGGGTGCTCGTCGGGCAATGCGTCGAGGCGGGGCGGGGGCTCGCTCGAGGCGCGCGCGGAAGAGCTGGAGCAGAGCAACCAGGCGCTCCGCGAGCAGCTCCGCCAGAAGGACGCGCAGGTGGAGCAGTCCTTCGCGTCGGCCACGCAGGCGGAGAACGCGGCGGGGCTTCAGAACCTGGGCTGCACGGCGGTGATGCCGGCCAAGGCCGCGCCCAAGGGGATGCCTCGCTCGGGAGAGGTGCACGCCCGGCTGGGGCTGACGCACCAGAGCTACCGGATGACGGCGACCTTCTCCTCGCCGAGGAACACGGGCAACTGGCGCGTGGCGCCGGGCACCTGCACGGTGGCGTCGCCATGAGCGCTCGCTCGGGGTGGAAGACGGCATTCGCGGCGCTGGGCGCGGGGGCGCTGCTGGCGGGCTGCTTCTCGGTGGACCCGCGCGTGCGCGTGAAGCGGCTGGAGGACGAGCAGCGGGACCTCAACACGAAGCTCCAGGCGGCGGAGCAGTCCGTGAAGGATGCCTCGCAGTACGCGGCGGAGATGGCCTCGCCGGGACAGAGCGGGCCCACCTTCTCCCTCTACTACACGCCCGCGATGCTGGAGCAGCTCTCCACCCAGATGCTGCCGTACCGGATGCAGGGCCGGGAGGTGCACAGCAAGCTGGACGGGGAGATCATCGTGGAGCGGCTGACGGGCTTCCGGTTCCTCTCGCGCAACCGGCTCTCGTGCCAGGCGTTCCTGCGAGGCGTGAACGTGCGCTACACCGGCCAGGTGCCCAGCTTCGCGAAGAAGCAGGTGAAGGACTTCCAGAGTGCACTCGGCAACGGAGTGCTGGCCGATCTAGAGGTGCAGCTCACCCTGGAGGGCAACATCCTGCACGCGAAGGCGGAGGCCGTATCGGCGCGGCTGGTGTCCAAGCGGGACGCAAGCGCCGAGGGCATGCTGCAGGACGAGATGAACAAGCGCACCCTGCGCACGCCGCTGAACTTCGACCTGGCCATCCTGGGGAGCAGCGCGGTGCCGCGCCGGCTGATGGTGACGGGCAACCACGTGGTGGTCACCTACGCGCCATAGCCGGGCGGCCCTCCGCTTCCGCCAGGTGTTACTCCTGGGCCTCGGGCTTCTTCCCGGCGCCGAGCTTGTCGATCTCCTCGGAGGGGTAGCCCTTGGCGGCCTCCAGGTAGCGCTTGTCCTGGATCTTCTTGCGGTCCTTCTTGCTGATCGTGTCCGGGACGATGACGGCGGGATCCGAGCCGGACATCCACTCCACGGCGATGCCATCGCAGAAGCTCCAGCGGATCTTCCCGTCCGGCTCCTGGCGGGCGAAGTACAAGTCACCGCTGCCCACGATCACCTTGCCCGTGCACCACGTCTGCTTGGCGGTGGCCTCGCGGGCGGCGGACTCCTCGCGCCACTTGGACTCGGCGATGCGCTTGTCCGCAGCGGCGAGGACTGCGGGGGCCTCGTCCAGCCGGGCCTTGGCCTGCTTGACGATGGGCTCTCCCTTCTGGGCGAGCTCCGGGAAGGGCGCCTGCTTCTTGAAGCCGCAGGCGCTCAGCCCGGCGAGGTTCTTCGCATGGGCATCCACCACGGGCCCCAGGGACTGCGAGCCCTCGCGGAGCAGCTCCACCTCCTCGGCAGTGGCCTCGGGCTTGGCGGCGTTCTCGGTCTTGGAGACGAACTGCTCCAGCACCTCGTTGATCTTCTGCAGCTCGGGGCCGAGCCGGCGGGGATCCACGCCGCACAGGGAGCCCTTCACGCGGCTGTAGTCGCGGTACTCCAGTTTGGTCTCACCCAGCGAGGCGCTCTGGGGGGGCGGGGGTTTCTTGGCGGCACAGGCGGACAGGGCGGCGCACAGGCTCAACAGGAGGATGCGAGAGGCTCTCATAGGGGCCGGATCTCCAGCGTAATGGTCGAAGACAGGGCTTCGTGACAGTGCTGTGACAAGGATGCAAGAAGCAGGTGACACAGTCGGAGCCCGAGGACCGGGCGAGGCGATGAATATAGCGATGGGACAGGCCCATGTCGTCGGGGTGCGCGACGAAGTACAAAGGGTGGCATGAATCCCAGGGTCTTGGTCATCCTCGGCTTTCTCCTGGCGGTGGGCGGGGTGTTCTACCTGTCCCGCCACGGCAATACGTCCAGTGACACGGGGAGTTCCGGGGCAGGGAGCACGGGCCCGAGCCGCCCGTCGGCGCCCGTGCCGGTGACGGAGATCTCCTTCCTCTACAGCACGGAGAAGAAGGAGTGGGTGGAGGCTGCGGCGGTGTTGTTTCAACAGGAGAACCCGTCCGTCAAGGTGACTTTGGTGGGACGGGGCTCGCTGGATGCGGCGCAGGGCATCCTGGAGGGACGTGAGAAGCCCACGGTGTGGAGCCCGGCGGACACGGCGGTGCTGCGGATGCTGGAGTCGGACTGGGCCACGGAGCGGACGCGGGGGCCGCTGTTCGCGCAGGACGGGGAGGATGCGCCGCAGCCGCTGGTGATTACACCGCTGGTGTTCGTGGTGTGGGAAGACCGGGCGAACGTGCTGCTGAAAGCGAACGAGGGCAAGGCGGTGTCGTGGCGGGTGATTCACCAGGCGGTGGCGAGCGATCAGGGATGGCCGGCAGTGGGAGGCAAGGCGGAGTGGGGGTTCGTGAAGCTGGGACACACGGACCCGACGCGCTCGAACTCAGGGCTGCAGGCGATGCTGCTGGCGACGTTGGAGTACTACCACAAGCGCTCGGGGCTGACGGTGGGGGACCTGCTGGATCCGAAGTACCAGGAGTGGATCCGGCAGCTGGAGAAGGGTGTGTCGAAGTTCGAGGCATCCTCGGGCACGTTCATGACGGACATGGTGCGGTTCGGCCCGTCCCGGTACGACATCGCGGTGGTGTACGAGAACCTGGCAATCTCGCAGATCGCGAACGCGCAGGAGCGGTGGGGGACGCTGAAGGTGTATTACCCGCCGTTGACGTTGTGGAGTGATCACCCGGCGGCGGTGCTTCAGGCGGACTGGGTGACGGAAGCGCAGAAGGAGGCGGCGCGGAAGTGGGTGAAGTTCCTGCGGAGCCGGCCCATGCAGGAGCGGGCGTTGAAGTTTGGCTTCCGGCCGGCGGATCCCTCGGTGCCCATCAAGACGGCGGACGCGGACAACCCGTTCACGCGGCTGGCGGACCACGGAATCCTGGTGGAGGTGCCACCGGTGGCGGAGGTGCCGCAGGGGCCGGTGGTTCGCAATCTGTTGGCGATGTGGACGCGTGTGGTGGGCAGCCAGCGCTAGATTTGTCCGTCCCATCCGTGGTCATTGCGCCGGAACGCGTCTCGGATGTGTGAGACGTGCTCCGGTGCCAGCGGGCCGCGCTCCAGGGCTTGCACGTTGCGCTGGAGGTTCTCCAGCCGCGTCGTGCCCACGATGCAAGTGGCCACCCCTGGCATGAAGGTTGCGAATCTCAGCGCCAGCTCGCTCCAGTCCAGCCCGTGTGGATCCAACGCCATCTGGCGCATCCGGTTCCAGTAGAGCGCCACGTCCTGCGCCCCTGGCCGCTCGGAGAACCGCCATGGCGCATTCCCGAGCGGGCGTTTCGCAATCACCCCCACGCCTCGCTCTCGCGCCATCGCTACGCCCCAGTCGAGGGCTCGCTGGTCGAACAGGTTCACAGACACCTGCACCGACCCGAACCGCCCCATGTTCAGCGCGTGCGCCAGCGCGTGGTTGTCTCCGGAGTACGCTGCCACGCGGATCTTTCCCTGCTCCCCCGCTCGGGTGAGCGCGTCCACCACGCCCGGCCGCTCCAGGACGTCGATGGGGCACGAGTGGAAGTGCATCACATCAATGACGTCAGTCCGCAGCCGCCGCAGCGCCAGCTCGATGCCCTGGGTGATGCACGGCCCCGTCCAGTCCTCCACCCCTGGCACGCCGTAGCCGCACTTCGTCGAGAGCACGAACTCCCCACGCCGTCCCTGCAGGTGCCGCCCGATTCGTTCCTCGGACGCCCCATAGCTGGGCGCGGTGTCGATGAGGTTGATCCCCGCATCCAGCACTCCGTGGAGCAGCGCCGCCGCCGCGTCCTCGGTCAGCGCAGCATCGCCAACCGGTCCTGCTCCGAATCCCAACGCGGAGACCTGCAGGCCTGTATTCCCAAGGGGACGGCGCTCCATCGAGTTCCTCCACACCCGGTCCGCGCGCTCACGCCACGGACCCACTGAGTTGGACTGCGGCGCGGGAACCTATCGGAGGGCTCGGAGGTGCTCCAGTGCGGCGGTCACCCTCTCGCGGCCAGATCGATGAAGCCGCGAATCCAGATGAGGTTCACCGCGTGGCACGACGCCAGCGGGGTGCGCGTGGTCGTCTCCAGCGCGGAGGTGTACGGCACTCCCCGCCGCGTGAAGTAGTCCGTCACGCTCCCGTCATGGGACACGATGAGCCCATCCGCATCCGTGTGGTGGTTCTCGTCCACCTTCTGGTGGCGGATGACAGCGACGTGCGCGGCCGCCGCCTCCATCAACGGCCGGTACGCCGCCGAGTCCCCGAACGTGTACGCGTACGTGGCCGCCTGCGGCAGGTAGTTGTCCTGGTGGATGTCGAGCGCCGCCGCCGGAGGCGCGAATCGGTCGATATCCGCGCGCACCGCCCGCGTCTCCTTGGGCCCTCCGTCGTAGAGCACCCAGCGCTGGAAGGACTCCTCGCGCGTCAGCTCGCCCTTCCAGACGCCCGGCGTCACCTCGTAGCGGAGGAAGTCATTGTTCGGCTTCTCCTCGCTGCGGTTGTAGCGGGTGCCCACCTCGAAGCCCGAGGGATTGATGCACGGATAGACGCGCAGCCCCACGTCCCTCGCCTTCGCATAGGCCACGATCTCCGCGAAGCTCTCCGCCAGCGTCAGCGGGCCCGCAGGCTCCTCCCCATGGAAGCCGGACGTGATGACGAGCCAGCGCGAGCCGGGGACGGTCAGCCGGAAGAGGGGATAGTCCTTCCCGGCCTCCACCACCCGGCCGTACTCGGCCACATCCGCGAGGGAGGTATAGGACAGGATGCGGCGGGCGTAATCCGTGTATTCCACGCATCGATCATAGTGGCGTGCCATCCCCGCAGCACACCTTCCCTCACCCGAGGCGTTCAGTGCGGCACGACTGGCCCGTCCCCGAGGGCACGGGCCGTTCGCGGAGGACACTTGTCTACGGCTGGTCGCCCATGCGCTCGCGGTACTCGGTGGACAGCGTCTTGCGCTGCTCCGGGGTGAGGACCTTGTGGACCTCGAGCGCGGCGTCCACCACCTTGTGAGCGAAGGCGCGCACCGCGTCGATGCGGGTGTCCACGATGCTGTGCAGCTTCTGCGAGTCCGGGTAGTCCGACTCGAGCTGGCTGAGGACCTCCACGCGCGTGGCCTTGTGCTCCGTGGCCAGCGTCTTGCCCTCCTCGAAGAGCCGGTCCTTCACCCCGTGGATGGCCTGCTTCTGCGCCTCCGTGGCGTCCAGGTCCTCCAGCTTGTCGTCCAGCTTCCAGGTGATCATCTGCTTGATGCGCTCGGGGTCCCGGCTCCAGCCGCCCCCTCGGAAGCCGCTGAGCAGGACCACGGCGAGGACAGCAGAGGCGGCAATGGCGATCTTCTTCTTCATGGCGTTATCTCCTGAGAAGGCCCCCGAAGGGACCGTGGGTTCGGCTTCGCCTCAGTGGCGACGGTACCCAAGATGCCCGGGGGGCATTGAGCGCGCTTGTCCCCTTCGTAAAGAAGTGTGAAGTGCGGCCCTACCGCTCGGCGAGCCCCGCGGGACGCTCGCGTGCGAGCTCTTCCCGGAGCTGGGTGACGATGTCCAGATGCTCGGCGGAGACATCCCGCCGCTCCTCAGGATCGGCGACGACGTCGTACAGCTCCACCTTCACGCTTTGCGGTGTGGGCAGCTCCAGCAACTTCCAGCGGTCTCGGTACAGCCCTCGGTGCTTGGCAGCCTCTACCGTGTTCTCCCACTCGGGCTTCAGGGCAATGTCCCCCGAGGGCTCCACTGTCGCGGTCTCGTAGACCCAGGGATAGGGGATGCGCACTTGCTGGTAGGGCAGGCCATCCCGATCGGAGAACCAGAAGTCCGTCTCGATAAGCGCCGGAGCGTCCGGCACTGCCGCTGCCTTGGCTTCGGGCGCGACGATCGACGCGAGCGAGCGTCCCCGGAACGTCTCCGGCGCAGGCACGCCGAGCAGCGCGAGCAGGGTAGGTGCCACGTCGATCGATCGAGCCCTCCCCGGCACCGTCCGCCCTGCCGCCACCCGGCCCGGAAGCCGCAGCGCAAACGGAATGCGCAGCGAGGCGCTCCCAAACAGGTGCTCGCCGTGGCCGAGCCCGCGCCCCTCTTCATCGGAGAGGTGCTCGCCATGATCCGACAGCAGCACCACCAGCGTGGAGTCCGCGAGGCCCCGGCGCTCCAACTCCTCCATCAGCTCGCCCACCAGCCCATCGAAGGCCAGCACCGCTGCGTCGTAGTTGGCGACGAGCGCGGCGCTGTCCTCGGGCGTGGGAGGCTGGGCGTCCGGGGGCAGCTCCATCTGGGGCGTTGCGCCGAATCGCCAGGGGCCGCGGTAGCCCTCCGCGACGAAGCGGCCCTCTTGAGGCGCGGGCGCCGCATACGGGAAGTGCGTCGTGGACGCGAAGACGAGCAGGGCGAAAGGAGCCTCGGGCCGGAAGCCATCCAGGGTGCGCTGCACGGAGCGGCGCAGCGGCGCGGGGTCGGTCAGCTCGGGGAGCTGGCCGCGCTCGGGAAAGAGGCCAGGCGCCAGCGCCGTCCATGGCAGCAGCGCCACGTGGGTGACGAGCATCCGCTGCCGGATCAGGTCCGGGAAGTTGAACGCGGGAGCCTGCACGCGCTGGAAGCCGAAGCGGAACCGGGAGAACAGGTCGCCCGCGTAGTCGGACACCACGGCGGTCTGCCACCCGGCCGCTCCGAGCGCGCTCGCGAACGTGGTGAACGGCGTCTCGAGCACCTTCTGGCCCACCAGTGTGTGGCGCAGGGAATGCTCGCCCGCCCACTGCGAGGTGAGCAGCGTGGCCCAAGAAGGAGCGGTGCGCGGAATCTGCACCACGGTCTCCTGGAAGCGGGTGCCCTCGCGCATCAGCCGGTCGATGTTCGGAGATGTGGGGCGGCCATACCCGTTGCCGGAGAGGTGGTCCGGTCGCAGCCCATCCGAGGCAAGAATCAGCAGATTGTGCCGAGCGGGTGGACGCTCTCGGCCCTCCTCCGCACGTCCCCATCCATGCACGCCAAGCCCGGCCCACACGGCGAGCACAGCGGGCACATACCCCCAGCGCGGCGGGCGGCGCAGCGCTCGGAAGAGCATCACGAATGGCACGGCGACCACCGGCCCGAGCGCCACCGCGCGCCACAGCCCCGGTGGCTGTCCGCTCAAGGCCAGCAGCAGCGCCTTCGTCCACCCGGCGCGCTCGTACAGCGTCGTGGCATACAGGTGCGGGTGGTGGGCCAAGTCCGCCAGCACCAGCGGAACCTCCACCGCGAGACACGCGAGCCCACTCCCCCAGAAAACCGCCCGGCGCCGGAAGCCCAGGGCCCACAGCCCGGCACCCATCCACGCTCCCAGCACGAGCCCCACGCTGGTATACGCGAGGATGAGCCGAGCCACCTGCCCCAGCACCACACTTCGCCACTCCTGCCAGACCCACTCCTCCATGAGCCGGCTGGCGTTCCCCTGGTAGCCGAGCTTCATGTTGAAGACGGCACACCCCGTGTAAAGCACCAGGAACACGAGCAAGCCTGCCCGGCAACCCAGCACCAGGGAGCGGCCAAGCGAGGGAGGGGAGTCCGGGGGCATGGCTGTTACCCTCCTTGTAGGGCAACTTCGCCGAGCCTCATACCACCTGAAAGGTCCTCTTCTCGCGGCCCTACCCAGGGACAGCACGAGACGTGCCAAGTGCCGATTTTTCGGCCTCCGAACCTACTCGGCAGGGATGTGTGGCGGCGCGCGTTCGGGGACCCTATTGTTCGCCGGCCGCTCTTGCTCGCCTGAACACCTCGAGACCATGTCCTTTACCCATCTCCACCTGCATACCCTGTACTCCCTCCTGGATGGGGCCATCCGGATGAAGGACCTCATCAAGACGGTCAAGGAGAAGGGCATGTCGAGCGTGGCCGTGACGGACCACGGCAACATGTTCGCCACCATCGACTTCTACAAGAAGGCGAAGGATGCCGGCATCAAGCCCATCGTCGGGATGGAGGCCTACGTGGCCGGCACCAAGGGCCGCGAGGACCGCACGGAGAAGGTGGCCCACCACCTCATCCTCGTGGCCCAGAACGCCGAGGGCTACGCGAACCTGCGCTACCTGGCCTCCAAGGCGTACATGGACGGCTTCTACTACCACCCGCGCATCGACAAGAAGCTGCTGGCAGAGCACAGCAAGGGCCTCTTCGCGCTCACCGCGTGCCTGGGTGGAGAGGTGACGAGCGCCTGCTTCCGCGGGGACATGGACCACGCCCGCAAGGCGGCGCTCGAGTACAAGAACATCTTCGAGCCGGGCCACTTCTTCCTCGAGGTGCAGTCCAACGGGATGCCCGAGCAGGACAAGGCCAACGAGAACCTCAAGCAGCTCGGCAGGGACTTGGACATCCCGCTGTGCGCCACGGCGGACGCCCACTACATCAAGCGCGAGGACGCGCGGGCGCACGAGCTGCTCATGTGCATCGCCAGCGGCAAGACGCTGGCGGACGGCAAGCGCATGAAGCACTCCACGGACAAGCTCTACGTCACGAGCCCCCAGGAGATGCTCGAGTTCTTCAAGGACACCCCCGAGGCCGTTCACAACACGCAAGTCATCGCCGAGCAGTGCAACCTGGAGCTGAAGCTGGGCAAGCCCATGCTGCCCACCTTCAAGGTGCCCGAGAGCCACACTCCGGACAGCTTCATGGCGGAGCTGGCCTTCGAGGGCCTCCACGAGCGCTTCAAGGAGCTGCACAAGGCCGGGGCCAAGTTCGATGTGGACGCCTACCGCGCGCGCCTCAATCTGGAGATTGGCGTCATCCAGAAGATGGGGTTCAGCGGCTACTTCCTCATCGTCCAGGACTTCATCAACTGGGCCAAGAAGCACACCATCCCGGTGGGGCCGGGCCGTGGCTCGGGCGCAGGCTCGCTGGTGGCCTACGCGCTGCGCATTACCGACCTGGATCCCATCCCGTACAACCTGCTGTTCGAGCGCTTCCTCAACCCTGAGCGCGTGTCGATGCCGGACTTCGATATCGACTTCTGCCAGGACCGCCGGGACGAGGTCATCAAGTACGTCTCGGGCAAGTACGGCGAGAACAACGTCGGGCAGATCATCACCTTCGGCAGCTTGAAGGCCAAGAGCGTGCTGCGCGACGTGTGCCGTGTGTTCGCCCTGCCGTTCAGCGAGGGTGACCGCATCGCCAAGCTGGTGCCCGAGGTCCTCAACATCACCCTGAAGGAGGCCATCGAGACCGAGCCTCGCCTCAAGGAGATGATCGAGAAGCCCTCGAACATCGGCGAGGTGGAAGGCAAGCCAGTCACCACCAAGGACGTGCTGGAGATCGCGCTCGCGCTGGAGGGCCTGCACCGCCAGCCGGGCATGCACGCCGCCGGCGTGGTGATCGCCGACAAGCCGCTGTGGGAGTTCGTCCCCGTCTACCAGCCGCCCGGTGAGAAGACGCTCATCACCCAGTTCGCCAAGGACGAGGTGGAGGCGGCGGGCCTGGTGAAGTTCGACTTCCTCGGGCTGAAGACGCTCACGGTGATCCAGAACGCGCTGGACCTCATCAACCGCAACCACCCCAAGGAGAAGCCCCTCGAGCGGGAGGACATCCCGCTGCACGACGACAAGATGTGGGAGCTGATGGCCCAGGGCGACACGGCCGGCGTCTTCCAGATGGAGTCCAGCGGCTTCACCGAAATGGTGATGAAGCTCAAGCCGTCCTGCTTCGAAGACGTGATCGCCGCGGGCGCGCTCTACCGTCCGGGTCCGCTGGACTCGGGCATGGTGGACGTCTTCATCAACCGCAAGCACGGCCGCGAGCCGGTGACGTACCCTCACCCGGCGCTGGAGCCGGTGCTCAAGGACACCTACGGCGTCATCGTGTACCAGGAGCAGGTGATGCAGATCTCGCAGGTCCTGGGTGGCTACACCCTGGGCCGCGCGGACCTGCTCCGCCGCGCGATGGGCAAGAAGAAGGCCGAGGTGATGCAGGCCGAGCGCGCCGGCTTCCTGGAGGGCTGCAAGAAGAACAACGTCGACCTGAAGGTGGCCGGCGAGATCTTCGACCTCATGGAGAAGTTCGCCGAGTACGGCTTCAACAAGAGCCACTCGGCGGCGTACGGCCTCATCACCATCCACACGGCGTGGCTCAAGGCCCACTACAAAGTGGAGTTCATGGCCGCCCTTCTCACCAGCGAGAAGGACAACACCGACAAGGTGGTGCGGCACATCGGCGAGGCCCGCGAGTCGGGCACCCAGGTGCTCCCGCCGGACGTGAACCAGTCGGACATGGCGTTCGGCGCGGTGGACGGGAAGATCCGCTTCGGTCTGGGCGCCATCAAGGGCGTGGGCGAGGGCGCCATCGAGGCCATCGTCGAGGCGCGCAAGGAGGGCCCCTTCAAGGGCCTGTTCGACTTCTGCGAGCGCGTGGACGGCCGCCGGGTGAACCGGAAGGTGCTCGAAGCGCTGGTGAAGGCCGGCGCGTTCGACTTCGAGAAGCGTCCGCGGCGGCAGCTCTTCGAGACCATCGAGAGGGCGCTGAACCGGGGCTCGGCCAGCCAGAAGGACAAGGCGGCGGGGCAGAGCTCGCTGTTCGGGATGTTGGCGGGGCCGTCCTCGGGTGGCGGCGCGGCGATGAAGGACGACTTCGCGGCGGTGGAGGAGTGGGTGGAGAAGGAGCGGCTCTCCTACGAGAAGGAGGCCATCGGCTTCTACGTGTCCGGCCACCCCCTGTACGCGTACGAGAAGGAACTGAAGCGCTACGCGCGGCCGGTGACAGCGGTGCAGCGGGCCCGGCGGGACGACAAGATCTCCGTGGGCGGCATCATCGCGGCCATGCGCGAGCGGCCCACGAAGACGGGCAAGCGCATGGCGTGGGTGACGCTGGAGGACCTGTCCGGCTCCATCGAGCTGGTGTGCTTCCCGGGCAAGGACGGCACGCGGTCGGTGATGGGCAAGGACGGCAAGTGGAGCAAGCAGGGGCCCAAGCCGGGGTACGAGCACTGGGAGCCGCTGCTGAAGGGGGATGACCCCATCCTGGTGACGGGCACGGTGCAGATCAGTCAGCGGGACGAGGATGCACCCACGGCGGAGCTGATCGTCGAGGACATCCAGAGCCTGAAGGCGGTGCGCGAGAAGCGAACGAAGCGGCTGGAGCTGCGCGTGCCGGCGGACCTGCTCACCGAGGAGAAGCTGGCGAAGCTCTTGGAGATCGCCAAGAAGAACGCGGGAGCCACGCCAGTGGCGGTGAGCGTGCTGTTCCCGGGCGAGGCCGAGGCGCTCATCGGTGGCACCCAGCTCAAGGTGCAGGTGAACGACGAGCTGCTGCTGGCCGTGGACAAGCTGTTCGGGATGAAGGTGGTGGAGCTGGGGTAGTGGCCCCAGCTCCCCAGTGCAGACTCGGGCTCAGGGCTTCACGATACGCCCGAGGAAGAGCACGGTCCGAGTCTCCACATCCTCGATGAGGAAGAGGAAGGGCCGGTCGACGATGAGCGGCTCGGGGATGGAGACGGGCACGGCGGTCACTCCTGTGGCCGCCGCCGCTTCCGTGCCGTTTTCATCCACGGCCACGAAGGCCTTGTGTTGTGCGGTCGAGAGCTTCAGGCGCGTCTCCTGCGAGATGCCCGAGAGATCGGCGGTATCGGAGAAGGCGTCTGTCATGCCCCGCTGCTGGAGCGGTGGGACGAGGGAGAACTCTGTCTCCACGCGGAACCGGGGCAGGCCCAGCGCGTACACTCGGTTCTCCATCGTCCCGCGGATGCTGTCCAGGAACTCCGCCGAGAGCCGCGCTTCGACCGCCGGGAACTGGCCACTGTCGGGGACGATGAACAGCATCCGGAAGGCACCTCCCGAGTAGGGGAGCGCGAAGGCCTGGAAGTCCTCCCCCCGCTTGTAGGGGAGCCAGAACGTGCGCTGCATCAGCTGGACCTGCTGCGTGCCACCTCCCAGCAGGTGGAAGTTCGCGGGCACGGTGGCTTGCGGATCGAAACGCTCTGCCCACGCTCCTTTGAAATAGAGCGCGTTGGTGAGTGCCAGCTTCGTGTCGCTCTTCACCGAGCCCTCGGGGAGCAAGTCCTTGATGCGGTCGTGGGTTTGGCCTGCGACCCAGTCATTGATTTGGGTGCGGAGGCTTTCGGCCTCGGTGCTGAAGTCCACCACGTGCATGCCTGTGCCGTAGTGCTGGGCGAGCACGTCGAGGAATGCAGGCTCGAACGCGAAGCCGCGCTGTCCCCAGGTGGCGTTCACTACGCGGAACTCCGGCGGTACCACCTGGGGTCCCCGTGTCTGCGCGGCCCGGCTGTTGAGCGCCAGGTCCAGCGCGTTCATGGCGGGGTGGAGCTGCTCTTGGGAGAGGGGGAAGTGCAGCGCCTGCGACATCTGCTGGGCGGTGTTGCCGCGGGCCCCCGCGTACACCATGGCGAAGGCCTGGGTGATGCTGAACGGAGAGAAGAAGAGGTTCTCGTTCGGGCGCGCGATAAGGGGATACAGCGCCGCGCCGAAATCGGTGTTCCCCGAGGCGGCCGACGCCAAGGTCTCGGCGGCGACCGCGGGAGTCACCCGCTCATCACTCGAGGCAATGAGCTCACCGGGGGGAGGCGGTATTTCAGGCCCCAGAGGCTCTTCAGAAGAGCACCCCGCCAGCATCAGCAGGGCTGTAACCACAGGTGAAAGCCAGAGACGACGCGAGCCCATACACACTCCTCCATGGAAGGTCCGCGCAGGGAGGAGCAATTTGCGTGCGCACCCCCGAGGAAAGGACTTCGAGCACTTGGAGGCTCCCGTTCCCGTGGGCCCTCTCGAATTTCCGAGGGCGCTCTGAGAAATCGATCACCCGCGGACAGGGAGTCCCGGAGGCTGAAGTCGTGGACGTCCCTTGTCCGTTTCTGGTCAAGTGCCGCTCCCAAGCGAGGGAGCGCTCCCATGGCCGAGACGTACCAGTCACTGCGCATCGAGAAGTCGGACGGCATCGCAGAGGTTGTCCTCATTGGTCCCGGTAAGGGCAACGCGATGGGGCCGGACTTCTGGCGTGAGATGCCAGAAGCGATCCGTGAGCTCGAGGCCGACGAGTCCGTGCGTGTGCTCCTGGTGCGCGGCGAGGGGAAGAACTTCTCCTACGGCCTAGAACTCGCGGCGATGACAGAGACGCTCGGGCCGCTGATCGGCGGGGACAACAACCTCGCCTCCGAGCGCACGAAGCTGCTCCAGCTCATTCAGCGCATGCAGGGCGCAACCGAGGGGCTCGCCCGCTGCCGCAAGCCCGTGCTCGCGGCGGTTCAGGGCTGGTGCATCGGCGGCGGCATCGATCTGATCGCCGCGTGCGACTTCCGGTACTGCTCGCGCGAGGCGAAGTTCAGCCTGCGCGAGGCGAAGGTGGGCATCATCGCGGACCTGGGGGCGCTCCAGCGGCTGCCCCGTATCATCGGCGAGGGCCACACGCGCGAGCTGGCCTACACCGCCGGGGACTTCGACGCCGAGCGGGCTCTGCGCATGGGGCTCGTCAACGAGGTGTTCGAGTCGCCTGAGGCACTCCTGGCCGGGGCGCGGGCCACCGCGCGGAAGATCGCGGACAACCCGCCGCTGGTGGTTCAGGGCGCCAAGCAGGTGATGGAGTACTGCGCAGACAAGTCCGTGGAGGACGGGCTGCGCTACGTGGCCGTGTGGAACGCGGCCTTCTTGCAGTCGAACGATTTGACCGAGGCGTTCGCGGCCTTCATGGAGCGGCGGCCTCCGCGCTTTCAAGGGAGATGAGCCATGGCTGATGGAATCTTCAAGGACGGACTGCTCGCGGGGAAGGTGGCCTTCGTCACCGGCGGGAGCAGTGGCATCAACCTCGGGATCGCCGAGCGCTTCGTGAAGGCGGGCGCCAAGGTGGTCATCAACGGCCGGAACGTGGAGAAGCTCGAGGGCGCGGTGAAGGGGCTCCAGGCCCACGGCACCGCCATGGGCCTCCCCGCGGACGTGCGCGACTACGCCAGCGTCGAGAAGGCCTTCCAGACGGCCCACGAGGCGTATGGGGAGATCGACATCCTGGTGTGCGGAGCCGCGGGCAACTTCCCGGCGCCCGCGCTGGCCATGTCCTCCAACGGCTTCAAGGCGGTGATGGACATTGACGTGTTGGGCACGTTCAACGCGTGCCGGGCCGGCTTCGAGCACCTGCGCAAGCCGGGCGCCACCGTCATCAACATCTCCGCGCCTCAGGCCTACCTGCCCACGGCGATGCAGGCGCATGTCTGTGCGGCGAAGGCCGGCGTGGACATGCTCACGCGCGTGCTGGCCATCGAGTGGGGCTCGGCGGGTGTCCGCATCAACTCCATCTCTCCGGGCCCCATCGACGACACCGAGGGCATGCGTCGGCTCGCGCCCACTCCAGAGTCGCGCGAGAAGGTCATCGGAACCCTGCCGCTGCAGCGCATGGGCTCCAAGTCGGACATCTCCAACCTGGCGCTCTTCCTGGCGTCGGACGCGGCCTCCTACATCACCGGCTCGATCATGGTGTGTGACGGCGGCTGGTCGCTCATGGGCTCCGGCGTGCTCATGCAGGCGCTCGGGGGCTGACGGCTCCCTCGGGGATCCCAGGTCTGGTAAAACGGAGCTGGGCCTCGCAGCGGCTCTCCCGTGGCTCGGAGAGCCGTGCGCCCTGGGAGACGTTCATGCCGCAGTCCGTGTTCTCGCTCGCCCGCTTGCTGGGGCTGGGCGCTCTGTTCCTGGGTCTCTCGCTGGCGTGTGGGGGAGGGAGCTCGACTCCTTCTCCGAACCCCGCGGCGGCGCCGGATGCGAGCCGCTCCACGGTGGCGGTGGACCGAGCGTCGGGCGTCCGCGCGGATGGTGTCGACCGGGCTACCATCACCGTGACGGTGAGGGACAGCACGGGTAAGCCGCTGTCTGGAAGGACCGTGATCGTGGAGGTGCCGGGGGAGGGCGCCTCCGTCACGCAGCCCGCCGGGGCGACCAATGCCAGTGGCGTGACGACCGCTTCGGTGACCTCCTCTCAGGCAGGATCCCGGCAGGTGATTGCCTCGGTTGAAGCAGAGGGCGGCTCGGTGGAGCTCAGCGAGCGGCCCACCGTTGAGTTCGTGGCGGCTCCTGCCACGAAGCTGGCCTTCCTGAACGCGAGCCTGTCCGCGACAGCGGGCGAGGCCGTGTCACCCGAGGTGGAGGTGGTGGTGCAGGACAGGCTCGGGCGTGCCGTCGCGGGCGTGTCGAGAGAGGTCTCGCTCTTGCTCGCGGCGGGTCCGTCTTCGGCGGGGCTCGAGGGCACGCTCACGGCACAGACAGTCAATGGCGTCGCGCGCTTTCCTCGGGTGGTGCTGAAGCAGGCTGGAACGGGCTACCAGCTGAAGGCCACCTCGAGCGGTCTGGCCGATGCCACGAGCCCGCTCTTCGAGGTCGTGCCCGCGCTGCCCACGTCTCTCACGCTGTCTCTGCCGGGCTCGGTGACGGCGGGGAGCACGGTGAACGCCACGGTGACGATCCGGGATGCCTTTGGCAACCCGGCGGCGAATTATCAGGGCACCGTGCGCTTCAGCTCGACGTCTCCAGGGGCCGCGCTGCCCTCGGACGTTACCTTTACCGCGGCGGACAATGGCTCGAAGACCCTCTCCGTCACCTTGAGCCGGGCGGGGACCTGGGAGGTCCGGGTGGATGACATCAGTACCCCGACCCTGAGCTCCAGCGCGTCCGTGACGGTCCTGCCAGCGGCTGTGGCGCAGCTGGTCCTCTCCTCGCCGCCCGGGCCTTTCGAAGTCGGGGAGGAGTTCTCGGTGGAGGTGCTGGCGCGGGATGCCTTCGGCAATGACGCGACGGGGTATCTGGGCACGATCCACGTCACCTCGACGGATGCGCTCGCCGAGCTGCCCGAGGACTACAGCTTCACCCCAGCGGATGAGGGGCGCCACTCCTTCAATGCCGTGTTCCGGACCGCCGCGAATCCCCAGCAACTCACGGTGACGGATACGGCCACTGCCTCGCTGACGGCCACGCTGAGCCGGGAGATCATCCCCGCGCCTCCACCCTTCGCTCCCTGCGAGGATGTCACGTGCGAGGTGCCAGCACCTACCTGCGCCGCGGACGGCAGGACGTACGTCGCCTTCAGCTCGGCCTGTATCGGCGTGGACGGTCTGCCCACCTGCCGGGACCGGGAGACGCGCATGTCTTGCCCCGGGGCCGAGGGCATTTGCTTCGGGGACGCGTGCGGCACCGCGGACAGGCCCTCGGCGGGCGAGCTGGCCATCACCGAGGTGATGCACAGCCCCTCGGAGGGCACCACGGACTACGTCGAGCTGCACAACATGGTCCAGGCGGTCCGGAACATCACGGGGCTCCAGATCGAGCTCATCGTCTCGGGAACCGTCACGCACTTCACGGTGGAGTCCCCTTTCCCTGGGGGCGCCGTGCTCCTCGGCCCCGGAGGGTGGTTCGTCCTCGCACGGCGTGGCGAGTTCGACGTCAACGGGGGCGTCCCTGTCGACGCCACCTTGGGAGACACCTTCGACCTCCCAGCGGATGGGCAGCTCATCCTGAAGACGGCCTCGGGAACCGTCATCCAGGACTTCACGTGGTCGAGCACCTTCCCGCAGACCCCCGGCCGCTCCATGAACCTCGCCCCTTCGATGATGGGCGCACAGGCACAGGGAGAGCCCCAGTCCTGGTGTGACTCGAGCGACCATGTGCGGTTGATGGGGGGCGACTACGGCACGCCGGGGTGGCCCAACGAGAGCTGTGGGCTGTGAGCGCGGCCTACTCGCGCGTCAGTGCGACGACGAAGTCCAAGAAGGCGCGAACCTTGGCCGACATGAGCTGCGCGGAGTGATGGTAGACGTAGAGCGGATACGTCTCGTCCGCCCACTCCGGGAGCACTTGCACGAGCCGTCCGTCGGCCAGGAACTCGCGCGTGTAGAGCTCGAGCACCTGGGCGATTCCCTGCCCCGCGAGACACGCGGCGAGCATCGGACCGATGTCGTTCACCATCAGCTGTCCAGGCGCGTTCACGGGGATGACCTTCTCGCCGCGCACGAACTCCCATGCGAAGTGGCTTCCCGTGGAAGGGTCTCGCATCAGCACACACTGGTGCTTCGCGATGTCGCTCGGCCGGCGTGGCTCTCCGTGACGCGCGAGGTACTCGGGCGATGCGCAGGTGATGACACGCGTGCGCATGAGCAGGCGTGCCTTCAACGCTGAGGGCTCCGGGTAACCAAACCGGACGGCGACGTCGAAGCCTTCGCGGACCAGATCTCCCATGCGATCGCGCACGGCGAGCTCGATGGAGAGGCCAGGGTGCTGCGCGAGGAACGGCTGGAGGCGAGGCGTCAGCACGAACTGCCCGATGCTCGGACCGACGTTCACACGCAGATGGCCGCTGACCTTGGCCGAGGAATCCCTCGCTACCAGGGTCGCCTCCTCGATGGCGCGGAGGTGCGGCTCGACCGACTCATAGAATCGGCGGCCTTCGTCCGTCAGCGAGATGGAGCGGGCAGTCCGACGGAACACCCGCACACCGATCCGGGCCTCAAGTCGCGCGACCGCACGGCTGACGGCGGGTTGCGTGAGGCCGAGCGCCTCCCCCGCGCCCACGAAGCTCCCCGCCTGCACCACGGCGCGGAGGATGCCGAGGCCATCCAGCGCATGTCTGTCGGGTTCGCGAGCCATACTTTTCGTCATGCTTAGCATGACGAGCATGACGATTGTGAGGGGCTCCCCGATGGCTCATTTTGTTTGCCGGTACGAAAAGGGAGACCTTCGCCATATGCGTATCTTCGTCACAGGAGCGACAGGCTTTGTTGGCTCCGCTGTTGTTCAGGAACTCCTCGGTGCGGGCCACAAGGTGCTCGGCCTGGCTCGCTCGGAGGAGGGCACCGCGTCGCTCGCTGCGGCTGGAGTCGAGGTGCATCGCGGCTCAGTCGAGGATCTCGAAAGCCTCCGCAGCGGAGCGAGAGCCTCGGATGCCGTCATCCACACGGCCTTCAACCATGACTTCTCGAAGTTCAAGGACAACTGTGAGCTCGACCGGCGCGCCATCGAAGCGCTCGGCGCTGCGCTCGCTGGCTCTGACCGTCGCCTGATCGTCACCTCAGCCATGGGGATTCTGCCAAAGGGGATCCTTTCCACCGAAGAGACGGCGCCTGTGTCAGGGGCCCAAGCGCACCCTCGCGCGGCGACGGAGGAGGCCGCAGCCTTGGTGGCGTCGCGGGGAGTGAACGTCTCGGTCGTGCGTCTTCCTCCCTCGGTCCACGGCGACGGTGATCACGCCTTCGTTCCCCACCTGATCGCCCTCGCGCGACAGAAGGGCGTCTCCGCGTATCTGGGAGAGGGGACGAACCGCTGGCCCGCGGTGCACCGGCTCGATACTGCACAGCTCTACAGGCTCGTGCTCGAGAAGGGGGCCGCAGGAGGCCGGTATCACGCAGTCGCCGAGGAAGGTATTCCGCTCCGGGAGATCGCATCCGCCATCGGCCGCCGCCTGAACGTGCCGGTCGGCAGCAAGTCCCAAGCGGAGGCGGCGCTCCACTTCACCTGGTTCGAGAGATTCGTGGCGCTCGACGTCCCGGCCTCGAGCACGCGAACGCGGGAACAACTGGGCTGGAGCCCACGACAGCGGGGGCTCCTCTCCGACCTTGAGCAAGGCCGTTACTTCGACACCTGAAGCGAAGCACACACCCTGGGTCCGCGTGAAGGGCGCGGCTCAGGGAGAGGTGAGGGTGGCGTTCAGTGCCTGCCATCCCGTGCTCGAAGCTGCTGCTCCCGGGCGTTCTCCGCATTAGGTTCGCGGAGCGACCTTCTCTTCAGGAGCAGAACCCGTGCCTGCCACTCCCGACGCCGCTCGCCTCGTTACCTGCCCGCCGGACGAGTTCCGCCGTGCCAGCGAAGCGGCCCTCTCCACCGCGCGCTCTGGCATCGAGCGCCTCAAGTCCCTGCCGGCCCCGCGCAATGTCCGCGAGGCCCTGGAGATCTTCGACGAGGCCACGGCCGCCCTCTCCGACGCCAGCGCCCGTGCCAGCGTCGTGCGCCACAGCCACCCAGCCGAGCCCATGCGCCAGGCCTCCGAGACCGCCGAGCAGGAAGCTGAGAAGCTGGCGACGGAGATCTCCCTGGACCGTGGCGTCTATGAGGTGATCGCCTCGCTGGATGTGTCCAAGGAGGACGCACCGACTCGGAAGTGGGTGGAGAAGCTGCTCCGCGACTTCCGGCGTGCCGGCGTGGATCGGGACGATGCCACCCGTGCCCGAGTGAAGGCGCTGCAGGAGGAACTGGTCCGCATTGGCCAGGAGTTCGACCGGAACATCCGCGAGGACGTGCGCACCGTGGAGCTGCCGCCCGAGGCCCTGGAGGGCCTGCCCGCGGACTACGTGCGCAACCACCCGCCCGGGGCGGACGGCAAGGTGCGCATCACCACGGACTACCCGGACCTGGTGCCCTTCATGACGTACGCGAAGGACTCCTCCGCGCGCGAGAAGCTCTGGCGGACCAACCGCAGCCGGGCCTACCCCAAGAACGTCGAGGTGCTGCAGCGGCTCCTGGGGCGCCGCCATGAGCTGGCCACGCTGCTTGGCTACGCCAACTGGGCGGCCTACGCCACCGAGGACAAGATGATCCGCAGCGAGCGGAACGCGGGGGACTTCATCGAGAAGATCGCCTCCGCCTCCGCCGAGCGCAGCCGCCGGGACTACCAGGTGCTCCTGGAGCGCAAGCGCAAGGACAACCCGGGCGCTACCGGCGTGGACCCGTGGGATCAGGGCTACCTCGAGGACCGGGTGAAGGCGGAGCAGTACAGCTACGACTCGCAGGCCGTGCGCCCCTACTTCGAGTACACGCGGGTGAAGCAGGGCGTGCTGGACATCACCTCGCGCATCTTCGGCGTGAGCTACAAGCGCGTGGCGGACGCGCCTGTGTGGCACCCGGACGTGGAGGCCTATGACGTGTTCCAGGGCCAGGAGCAGGTGGGCCGCTTCTACCTGGACATGCACCCGCGCGCGGACAAGTACAAGCACGCGGCCCAGTTCACGCTGGCCACGGGGAAGCAGGGCCGCCGCCTCCCGGAGGCGGTGCTGATGTGCAACTTCCCCAAGCCCGGCGCCGAGCCCGCGCTGATGCAGCACGGCGACGTGGAGACGTTCTTCCACGAGTTCGGCCACCTGCTGCACCATCTCTTCGGTGGGCACACGCCGTGGGCGGGCCTGTCGGGCGTGCGCACCGAGTGGGACTTCGTCGAGGCGCCCTCGCAGATGCTGGAGGAGTGGGCGAGGGACGTGGGCTCGCTGCAGAGCTTCGCCAAGCACTACCAGACGAACGAGCCGCTGCCCGCGGACATCATCCAGCGCATGAAGAAGGCGGATGACTTCGGCAAGGGAGTCTGGGTGCGCCAGCAGATGTTCTACGCGGCGCTCAGCCTGGAGCTCTACAAGCGGGATCCGCAGGGCCTGGATCCGCTCGCCGTCGTGCGCGAACTGCAGGGCAAGTACACGCCGTTCCCGTACGTGGAGGGCACGTACTTCCACCTCTCGTTCGGGCACTTGGATGGGTACTCGGCCATCTACTACACGTACATGTGGTCCCTGGTCATCGCGAAGGACCTCTTCACCGTCTTCCAGGACAAGGGGCTGCTCAACCCCGAGCCGGCGCAGGCCTACCGCCGCTCGATCCTGGAGCCCGGCGGCTCGAAGGATGCGGTGGTGCTGGTGAAGGACTTCCTCGGCCGGGACTACGACTTCCGGGCCTACGAGCAGTGGCTCAACGCGGGGTGAGTCACGGAGCGCCGCGGCTCGCAGGCGGCACGAATCGCCGCCTTGCCTCGGGCCTGGTGCCCGTCGAACGTCTCGTAGAGCGCGTCCTCCGCGAAGTAGCCCATCACCGCCTCCAGGTCGTCGCGGTTGAACGCGTCGCAGAAGGCGGTGACGAGCTCCTCCAGCTCGCGGCGGGAGGAGGACGCGCTCGGGCTCACTGATCCACCGGGATCTGCTTCACGCGCCAGATTTCCTCGGCGTACTGCTTGATGGTGCGGTCCGACGAGAAGATGCCGGCCCGTGCCACGTTGAGGATGCACTTGCGCGTCCACGTGTCGTGGTCCTGGTACGCGCGGGCCACGTCCTCCTGCTTCTTCATGTAGGAGTCGAAGTCCGCCAGCACCAGGTACCGGTCCTCTTCCAGCAGGTTGTCCATCAGCGGCTTGAAGAGGTTGCGGTCCTCCGGCGAGAAGAAGCCCGAGGCGATGAGGTCCATCGCCTCGCGCAGCTCCTGGTGCGAGTTGTAGACGTCCCGAGGCCGGTAGCCGGCCTTCTTCCGGGCAATCACCTCGTCCGCCGTGAGGCCGAAGAGGAAGAAGTTCTCATCCCCCACCTCCTCGCGGATCTCCACGTTCGCGCCGTCGAGCGTGCCCAGCGTCAGCGCCCCGTTGAGCATCAGCTTCATGTTGCCCGTGCCGGAGGCCTCCCAGCCCGCGGTGGAGATCTGCTCGGACACATCCGCAGCCGGGATGATGCGCTCGGCGAGGCTCACCCGGTAGTTGGGCACGAACACCACCTGGAGCCCCGTGGTGCCCGCATCGCTGTTGATGACCTCGCCAATGCCGTTGACGAGCCGGATGATCTGCTTGGCCTGCTGGTAGCCCGGGGCCGCCTTGGCGCCGAAGAGGAACGCCCGCGGGTGGACGATGGTGGACGGATCCCTCCGCGCCCGCATCCACAGCACCACGATGTGCAGCGCGTTGAGCAGCTGCCGCTTGTACTCGTGCAGGCGCTTGATCTGCACGTCGAAGATGGCGTTCGGATTCAGGCTCACCGAGCGCAGATCCTGGATGTGCTGCGCGAGGTCATGCTTGTTCTGCTGCTTCACCTCGCGGAACGCCGTGTGGAACGCCTTGTCGTCCAGGTGCTCCTCGAGCTTGCGCAGCTGGTCCAGATCCTTCTCCCAGCCTGCGCCGATGCGCGAGGTAATGAGCTTGGCCAGGCGCGGGTTGCACCACGACAGCCAGCGGCGCGGCGTCACCCCGTTCGTCTTGTTGTTGAAGCGCTCGGGGAACATGGCCGCGAAGTCCGGCAGCACGTCTCGCCGCAGCAGGTCCGTGTGCAGCGCCGCCACGCCGTTCACGCTGTGGCTGCCCACCACCGCCAGGTGCGCCATGCGGATCTTCTTCTCCGCGCCTTCCTCCACGAGGCTCAGCCGGCGCAGCCGCTCCTCGTCGAACGGGTAGCGGATCTGCACCTGCCGCAGGAAGCGGTGGTTGATCTCGTAGATGATCTCCAGGTGGCGCGGCAGCAGGCGCTCGAACAGCGTGGCCGGCCACTTCTCCATGGCCTCGGCCAGCAGCGTGTGGTTCGTGTAGCCGAACGTCTGCTGGGTGATGTGGAACGCCTCGTCCCACTGCAGCCGCTTCTCGTCCACCAGCACCCGCATCAGCTCCGCCACCGCGATGGCTGGATGCGTGTCGTTCAGCTGGATGGCCACCTTGTTGGGGAAGTCCCGGAAGTCCTTGTGGCCCTTCAGGTACCGCCGGACGATGTCCGCGATGGAGCAGGCGACGAAGAAGTATTGCTGCTTGAGCCGCAGCTCCTTGCCCGCCTGGAACGCATCGTTCGGGTAGAGGACCTTGGAGATGACCTCCGAGTCGTTCTTCTCCACCACCGAGCGCTCGTAGTCGCCCGCGTTGAACAGCAGCAGGTCGAACTCCTCGCTGGCCCGGGCCTGCCACAGCCGCAGCGTGTTCACCGTGTTGTTCCCGAAGCCGGCGATGGGCGTGTCGAAGGGCACGCCCACCACGGTCTTTCCGCCCACCCAGCGCGCCACCCGCTGCCCGTCCGCGCCCGTGTGGTGCTCCACGCGCCCGAAGAAGCGCACCGGTACCGCCTTCTCCGGCCGGACGATCTCCCACGGGTTGCCGAACTTCAGCCACTCGTCGGCGCGCTCCACCTGGTAGCCGTCGACGATGTCCTGCGTGAAGATTCCGAACTCGTAGCGGATGCCGTACCCCATGCCGGGGTAGGCGAGCGTGGCCAGCGAGTCCAGGAAGCACGCCGCCAGCCGCCCCAGGCCGCCGTTGCCCAGGCCCGCGTCCGGCTCCATCTCGATGAGCGTGGTGAGGTCCACTCCCACCTCGCGCATGGCCTGCTCGGCGGCCTCGTACATGCCGGTGTTGATGAGGTTGTTGCCCAGCGCGCGACCCAGCAGGTACTCGGCGGACAGGTAGTAGGCGCGCTTGACGTCCTTCTCGTAGTAGGTGCGTGCCGTCTTCACCCACTTGTGCGCCAGCCGGTCTCTCACTGCCAGTGACAGCGCCATGAAGCGGTCATGGGCGGTGGAGGTCTCCGGGTTCTTGCCACGGGAGTAGCGCACATGCTCCAGGAAGCCCCGGCGGACACTCGCGGGATCCTTCCCGGTGCGCGTGGCATCTTCTTCGAGCGAGACATGGGGGGCTTGTGCCCTCAATGGGTCGGACATCGACGGTGATCCTCTCTAGGGCCACGCGGGAGAACCGGGCGCGGCCGGAACCTCGCATTTACCGCGACTGCCGGGCCGTCTCCACCGTTGCGTGAGGGTCTGCTAAAAGGACTGCAGGCAGTCGGGGGGCCACCCTGCAGGCGATGTGGAGGCCAAGGTCCCATGGATGGTCGTGACACCACCGAGCTGTCCCTCCGGCTCCAGAGGGTGCTGCCTGTTCACACTGTGAGGGGGCTGGCGTTCAACTCCATCCTCTCCCTGGTCTCCGAGCGGGCTGGAGAGGAGAGCGCCGCGAGGCTGTCCCAGGAGCTGGGCTTGCTGCGGCTCGTTGACTTCTTCTCCTACCCGGCCAGCGACTTTACCCGCCTGCTCTTTGCTGCCACGAGCGTCCTGGCACCCTCCCTGGGCTCCGAGCAGGAGGCGCTCCGAGCCTGTGGCGCCGCGTGCCTCCACCAGTTCTTCTATGGCTCCACGGTGGGCCGTGCGCTGGCGAAGATCATGGGCCGCAAGAACCCCCAACGGGGCTTCGCCAACACCTCGATCGCCTACGCGACGATGGTGAACTACGGCACCCACGAGTGCGAGGTGCTGGGGGAGCGGAAGCTGCGCATCGTCTTCCGGGGCGACGTGCAGCCGGCGCTCTTCCACGAGGGCACGCTGGCCGCCGCGCTCGAGGTCTGCGGCGTCCAGGGGACGGTGCAGACCACCATCCACGGCTTGGACCACGCGGAGTTCCTGCTCGAATGGGGGGAGTGAGGCGCTGTCTCAGGGCGTGGCTGCGGCGTGCGTGCTAGAGCCGCCCGCCGAGGCCATGGACACGGAGTCCAGCTGCGAGACCAGCTCCTTCGTCTTGGCGAGGAAGTCCGGCAGCTGTGCCTTGGAAAGCGGCTCGGCGCGGGGGAACTTCTGGTTGAGCGGGTTGACGAACTGCCCGTTGCGCTTGAGCGCGAAGTGCAGGTGTGGCCCGGTGCTGCGGCCGGTGTTGCCCGAGTACGCAATCACCTGCTTCTGGCTCACCCGCCCGCCCACGCGCACGCCCGCGCCGTACTTGGACAGGTGCAGGTAGCACGTCTCCAGGCCGTTGATGTGGCGCACGCAGACGGTGTTGCCGCCCGGGCCCGTGTTCTGCGCCTTCGTCACCGTGCCATCGGCCACCACCCACACCGGGGTGCCAATGGGCGTGCCGTAGTCCACGCCGTTGTGCGCCTTCAGGTACTGGAGCACCGGGTGGAAGCGCGAGCCGAAGCCGCTGGTGACGTGCGCGTACTTCAGCGGGCTCTTGAGGAACGTCTTCTTCGCGCTGGCGCCGTCCTCCTGGAAGTAGTTGATCTGCCCGTTCGGCTCTTGGTAGCGGAACACGCGCTTCTTGCCCACCTGTCCGCCTTCGTAGGCGGCCGCCAGCACCTCGCCGTAGCGCAGCACCCGGCCCTTGGAGACGAACTTCTCCACCAGCGCCCGCGCCTTGTCGCCCTTGCGCGGGTCCCGGTAGAAGTCGATGTCCCAGGCGAACACGTCCGCCAGCACCACGCCGATGCTCGGGTCCTCGCCCGCCGCCAGCGCCGCCTCGTACAGCGAGCTGTTGATCTCCAGCGACACCAGGGTGACTTGCTTCTCCACCTCGATGGTGCGCTTGCTGCCCACGTACTTGTCGCCGTCCCGGCGCACCTGCCACTCGTCCACCGCGCTCTGCCGGTAGTCGAAGAAGTCCAGCACGCCCTCGCGCATGACGAGGCGGAACTGGTCGCCCGGCCGGGACTTCCGGAAGTCAAACACGCCCTCCAGCGCGGAGATGACGGCCTCCACCTGGGCGTCTGGAAGCGCCGCGTCATGCAGCGCCTGAGCCAGGGTCTGCCGCGGCTCGATGCGGCGGTTCTTCACCGTGTAGCTGGAGACGGAGGCGGAGGCGAACGGAGCGGCCAGCAGGGCCGCCAGGCAGAGCAGGGGAGCGATTCTCATGGGCGCTGATACAGGAGTGTAGAAGAGCTCCGCGCCGCTGCCCAAATCCTGGCCGGGAAATTTCGGCGCCCGCCTGTCCGCCTGCTCTGGAGGGTAGGGGCGGGAGGGCCAACCCGGAGACTGGGTACGAGTGAACGTTCCCTGAGAGAAGTCATTGTCAGGAAGCGTCACCAGAAGGACGGTCGACCCGATGCCATCACCCGATTTTGGGCAGCTGTTCCGCTTCTCGCCCAACCCGTACATGGTGCTCGACCGTGAGCTCAAGTACGTCGCCGCCAATGACGCCTACCTGCGTGTGACAGCGAGCCGGCTGGAAGACCTCCTGGGCCGCAACGTCTTCGACCTCTTCCCCCACGATCCGGCCAACCCCAGCAATGAGAACGCGCGGATGCTGCGCGCCTCGTTCGAGCGGGTCTTGTCCAGCCGCGCGTCGGATACCCTGGCGCTCATTATGTACCGGGTTCCTCTCCACACTGAGGCGGGCATTGTCATCGAGGAGCGCTTCTGGAGCGCCACGCACACCCCCCTCCTGGACGAGAAGGGCGAGGTGGCCTTCATCCTTCAGCACACCGTGGACGTGACGGAGCTGCAGCGGCTCAAGCAGGCCGTGCAGATGGCGGAGGCCGAGCGCTCCCACGCGACGGATCTGCTGGGGGCGGGCGTCCTTCAGCGGGCGCAGCAGGTCCAGGAGACCAACCGGACGCTGGACGCGGAGCGCCGCCACCTGCTCCAGCTCTTCGAACAGGCCCCGGGCTTCATGACGTTCCTGAGGGGGCGCCACCACGTCTTCGAGCTGGCCAACCGCGCGTACTACCAGGTCGTGGGCCACCGGGAGCTGATCGGCAAGCCCGTCCGCGAGGCGCTGCCCGAGCTGGCGGGGCAGGGCTTCTACGAGCTGCTCGACAAGGTCTTCACCTCGGGAGAGCCCTTCGTAGGCCGAGGGCTGTCGGTGGCCCTCCAGCGGCAGCCGGGGGCGCCTCTGGACGAGCGCTCCGTGGACTTCGTCTACCAGCCCATCTTCGGGGCCAACGGCGCGGTGACGGGCATCTTCGTGCAGGGGCACGACATGACGGAGCGCCGCAAAGCCGAGGAAGAGGTGAAGCGCCTCAACCAGACGTTGGAGCGGCGGGTGCAGGCGCGCACCGCGGAGCTGGTGGAGGCCAACAAAGAGCTGGAGTCCTTCAGCTACTCGGTGAGCCATGACCTGCGCGCGCCTCTGCGCCACATCACCGGCTTTGCCCAGCTCCTGGAGAGGCGCATCGGCACCCACTTGGACGCCACCTCTCGCGAGTACATGAAGACGATCTCGGACGCGGCGAGGCAGGGCGGGAAGATGGTGGATGACCTGCTGAACTTCAGCCGCATGGGCCGGGCCGAGCTGAAGAAGACCCAGGTCTCCCTGGATGAGCTCATCTCGCAGGTGCGGCGCGAGCTCGCGCCCGAGGCCGAGGGGCGGACCGTGACGTGGAAGGTGGCGGCCCTGCCTCAGGTGCAGGGAGATCCGGCCCTGCTGCGGCTCGTGTTCAAGAACCTCCTGTCCAACGCGCTGAAGTACACGCGCCCCAAGCCCGAGCCCACCATCGAGGTGGACAGCCGGGAGGAGGAGGGAGACATCCACGTGTGGGTGAAGGACAACGGGGTGGGCTTCGAGATGGAGTACGTGGACAAGCTGTTCGGCGTCTTCCAGCGCCTGCACACGGCCGATCAGTTCGAGGGCACGGGCATCGGGCTGGCCAACGTCCGCCGCATCGTCGCCCGTCACGGAGGCCGCACGTGGGCCGAGGGCAAGGCAGGAGAGGGGGCCACGTTCCACTTCACCCTGCCAGCTGCCGCTTCGGAGAAGGTCTCCACGTGAGCGGCAGCGGGCGCGGGGGCAGCGCCTAGCGAGGCTGCTGCCGCTGGCGCTTGAGGCGCTGGTACTCCTGCCACGCCGCCTCGGCGCGGGCGAGAATCCGAGACAGCTCCTCCTCCTCGGGAGTGAGGGGCTCCTCGGAGGAAGCCTCTCCACCGCCCTCTCCAGAGGCACCCACGCTGCCACCCTCGGCGGCGGCGTGCGCCAGGCGGACTGCGGCGGCCTGAGTGGCCAGGCCCGGCCAGGTGGTCCGGCCCTGTTCGATCTTCACCTCGACCCAGGGGTCCTCGGCGCGGTTCTCGCGGGGATCGAACACCAAGCGTGCCCGGAGATCGCCGCGGAAGCGCACCATCAGCGCGCCGAGTACCTTCTGGAAGAAGTGGCCCTGGGCGTCCTGGGAGATGGAGATCTCCTCCAGCTCCGCGCTGTCGCCCTCGAGGCGGAAGCGCAGGAAGCTCTCCTGGCCGTCATGCTCGACCCACAACGTCCCGTCTGCTTCCTTCTCCATGCGCACGGGCAGGGCGGTGCCCAGCTCCGACGGGAGACGATCCAGCGCGAGCCTTGGCAGCTCGAGCCGGAAAGACAGCACCTCCACTGCTTCGATGCGTGAGCCCATCCGTTCTTTGCTCCGGCAACCCCAGAGACGCTCTAGAGGTCGACTTTCTTCTCCGAGTGGTTCTGGCCGTCGTAGCGTAGCATGACGCCTTTGCCATCGTACCTCGTAACGATGTTGACAGGCCTCCGCCAGAGAGACTGTAAGTTTCTAAGTGTCTCGCGAGCGTAGTCGCCCTTGAGATCCTGTCCATCGTGCTTGTGGGCGAGGAGCAGTTCACTGCGGTTCTCGAAGTTGCCGTCCACCACCTCGATGATGGGCTGGCCGAAGTTCGTCAGGCCCTGCAGCAACTTGGCCTTCACCTTTCGGAACTCCCGGTCGAGGATCTCCCAGGAGTTGCGCTTGTCGTTGAAGCCGTAGACGAACAGCTTCTGCTCGATGGCGAACTCGGCGGTGAGGAACGTGTCGATGAAGGTGATGTCGTTGTAGTGCTTGCGGACCTCGAAGATCTTCTCCCGGCCCGCGCCCAGCTTCTTGTCCCACGAGCCTCGGGCCCGAAGGTCATCGCACTCGTCCCACTCCTTGCCGAAGCGGCCCTTGTTCCAGCGGTCCTCGATGTCCCGCCACAGCTCGATGCCTAGCTTGTAGGGATTGAGCGTACCTGGGCGGGTCCCCATGGTGCCGGAGTGGCGGTCCGCGTAGTCGATGATCTCATCATCCTTCAGGGCGCGGCGCGTCATGATGGTGGAGTGCCAGTAGCTGGCCCACCCCTCGTTCATGATCTTCGTCTGGCCCTGGGGGGCGAAGTAGTAGGCCTCGTCGCGGAGGATGGAGAGGATGTCAGCCTCCCACGGCTCCAGGGGGGCGTTCTCCAGGAGGAAGTAGAGGACGTCACGCTGGGGGCGCTCGGGGAACTTCTTGGAGCGCTGCTTTTCGTCCTCGACCTTCTTGCGCTGGGACTCGAGGAACTCGGACGGGTTGATGAAGCCGCGCATGTACTCGCGGTTGACCTTGAAGCCCTCGACGCGCTCGTTGGCCTTGGCCTCGTCCTCGGCGCGCCGGGGATCCGGGTTGCGGCGGATGTGCGGGGCGTGCTGGTCGATGAGGTTCTCGAGGCTCAGCGTCCGGTCGATGAAGTCTTCCACCTTCTCCACGCCGATCTTGTCGATCCACCGGCGCACGCGGGTGGCGTGGTTGGCCATCTCGTCGATCATCCGCCGGTTGGTGTGGCGGAAGGAGAAGTTGTTCTTGAAGAAGTCGCAGTGCCCGTACACGTGGGCCATCACGAGCTTCTGGTCCACGTCCGCGTTGCTCTCCAGGAGGTACGCGTAGCAGGGGTCGTTGTTGATGACGAGCTCGTAGATCTTCGAGAGGCCGTACTCGTAGCCCTTGGAGAGCTGCTCGTACTCCATGCCCCAGCGCCAGTGCGGGTAGCGGTTGGGGAAGCCTCCGTAGGAGGCCACCATGTTCATCTCGTCGTAGGTGACGACTTCGAAGATGGTCTCGAAGAAGTCGAGCCCGAACTCGCGGGCGTACCCGAGGATCTCCTCGTTCAGAGCGGCCAGGCGGGGTGTGAGGCTCTTGGGCATCGGGGCGGGTGCTCCGTGGGGGCGCGGGGCTTCAGCGGCCCTTTCCGAGGAAGTCCTTGATGGAGTTGTAGATGGCGTCCTTGTCGGCGATCTCGCTGAGGGCCACGTTGGACTGGTCGCCCACGGCCTCGCGCAGATCCTTGATGAACTGGCCGCTGCCGTAGGGGCTCTCGACTTGCCCGTAGGCGAACTGGTTCACGTTGGGCAGCACATCGTTCTTGAGCATCTCGATGCACTGGCGCGTGTCGTCCGCGCTCCAGTTGTCACCGTCCGAGAAGTGGAACGGGTAGATGTTCCACGCGCTCTTCGGGTAGTCGGCCGCGATGATGTCGCGGCAGAGCTTGTAGGCGCTGGAGATCATCGTGCCGCCGGACTCGCGGGTGTGGAAGAAGGTCTCCCGGTCCACCTCGCGGGCCACGGCGTCGTGGATGATGTAGCGCGACTCGAGGCCCTTGTACTGGTGGCGCAGCCACGTATCGAGCCAGAAGCTCTCGATGCGGACGATCTCCTTCTGCTCGTCGCCCATCGAGCCGGACACGTCCATCATGTAGATGATGACGGCGTTGGTCTCCGGCAGGTCCTGGAGCTTGTAGCTGCGGTAGCGCCGGTCCTCGCGCGTGGGGATGATGACCGGCTTCTTCGGGTCATACGTGCCGGTGGCGATCTGCCGCTTCAGCGCCTGCTTGAAGGTGCGCTTGAAGTGGCGGAGCGACTCGGGGCCGGTGGTGTTGATGCCGGTGTATTTGATCTTCTGGGTGACGATCTTCTCGTTGTGCCGGCGCTCGATGTTGGGCAGCTGCAGCTCCTCGCCCAGGATCTGCGCCAGCTCGTCGAGGGTGACGTCGACCTCGAGGGCATGGTCGCCCTCGCCCTGGCCGGCGTGGCCGTGCCCGTCCCCAGGCTGAGGCTGCCCGGGGCCGAGCGACTGACCCACCTCACCGTCTCCCTGCCCTACGCCGCCCTGCTCCTTATGGCCGTACTTGAAGCGGGGGATGTCGATGAAGGGGATGGGGATGGAGATGGCATCCTTGCCCTTCTTGCCGAGCATCTCGCCCTTCTGCACGTACTTGCGCAGGTTGGCTTTGATCTTCCCTCGGACGATCGCTTTGAAGCGGGAGTGGTCCTGGTGGATCTTCAGCGACACGGCTACTCCTTCGCGTCTCCGCGGGCGAAGATACTGGCCACGAAGTTGAGCACGTCGGTGGAGCAGATCTCGCAATAACCGTAGTTCTTCATCATCCGGTCCTTCACGAGATCGATCTTCTCCTGCGTCTCCTTGTCCACCACGCTGGACACCAGGTTCTTCAGCTTGATGCTGTCCTTCTGATCCTCGAACAGCTTCAGCTCGAGCGCCTTGTGGAGCCGCTCGTTGGTCCGGTAGTTGAACGTCTTGCCTTCCACAGCGAGCGCGCCGATGTAGTTCATGATCTCGCGGCGGAAGTCGTCCTTGCGGCTCTCGGGGATGTCGATCTTCTCCTCGATGGCACGCATGAGGCGCTCATCCGGCTCCTCGTAGAGGCCGGTGTACTTGTTGCGGACCTTCTCCTTCTGGGTATAGGCCTTGATGTTGTCGATGTAGTTGCCGCACAGCTTGCCGATGGCGTCCTCGTCGGCGGAGATGGCGCGCTGGACTTCGTTCTTGACGATGTCCTCGTACTCCTGCTTCACGGTGGTGAGCAGCTCCTTGAAGCGCTTGCGGGCGTCCTCGGAGTTGATGAGCGAGTGCGTCTTGAGGCCCGCGTCCAGCTCATTGAGGACCATGAAGGGGTTGATGCAGCCCTCGCCCTTGTCGCTGACCAGGGCGTTGGAGATCTTGTCCTGGATGTAGCGGGGGGAGATGCCCTCGAGGCCCTCGCGGACGGACTCCTTGCGGAGCTCCTTGATGTTGTCCTCGGTGAAGTTGGGCAGCGTCTTGCCGTTGTAGAGCTTGAGCTTCTGCAGCAGCGAGAGGTTGTGCTTCTTGGGCTCCTCCAGGCGCGTCATCACCGCCCACATGGCGGCCATCTCGAGGGTGTGCGGGGCGATGTGCTTGCCCTTGATGGCGCGGGAGTTGAAGTCCTTCTCGTAGATCTTCACCTCTTCGGCCAGCTTGGTGATGTACGGCACGTCGATCTTCACCGTACGGTCACGCAAGGCCTCCATGAACTCGTTGTTCTCGAGCTTCTTGTACTCGGGCTCGTTGGTGTGGCCGAGGATGACCTCGTCGATGTCCGTCTGAGGGAACTTCTTCGGCTTGATCTTGTGCTCTTGCGAGGCGCCGAGCAGATCGTAGAGGAAGGCCACGTCGAGCTTCAGCACCTCGACGAACTCGATGATGCCGCGGTTGGCGATGTTGAACTCGCCGTCGAAGTTGAAGGCGCGCGGGTCCGAGTCCGAGCCGTACTCGGCGATCTTCCGGTAGTTGATGTCACCGGTGAGCTCGGTGGAGTCCTGGTTCTTCTCGTCCTTGGGCTGGAAGGTGCCGATGCCGATGCGGTCCTTCTCGCTGAAGATGAGGCGGTTGACGCGCACGTGGTGGACGACCTTGGAGAAGTCGCCCTGGTACTGCGTCATCAGTTCCTTGAAGACGAAGCGGCAGGCGGGGCAGAGCTCGCTGCCATCCGGGATGGTGTAGCCGCTCTCGTGCGGGGAGAGCTCGTTGAAGACCTTGGAGCGCCACTCGCGGGGAATGAGGTTGAGCGGCTCCTCATTCATGGGGCACTTCATCTTCTCCTTGGTGACGGTGCCGTCGGCCTGCTTCTTGTCGGTGGTCCAGGAGTAGGTGTACGCGGCGCCCTCGGGCGTCTTGGAGTACTCCTCCATGCCCTTCTTGAGGAGGCGGGCGATGGTGGACTTGGAGGAGCCGACGGGGCCGTGGAGGAGGATGACGCGCTTCTCGGTGCCGTAGCCCTGGGCGGCGGACTTGAAGACGTTGACCAGCTTCATGAGCGGCACGTCGAGACCGAAGATGGCATCGCGTCCGCCGAACTTCTCGTCCGAGAAGAAGTGGTAGCGGATGAGCTTCTTCTTGTTGTCGATGTACTCGGTCTTCCCGTGGCTGAGGATCATGTCGTAGATCCTCTGGTAGGCGGTGCGGGTGATCTTGGGATTCTTGCGGACGATCTCGAGGTAGTCCTCGAAAGAGCCCTCCCAGTTGAGCTCCGCGTAGGTCTTCGTGTCCTGCAGCGCGGCGATCTTCGAGACCCACGAACCCTTCTCAGCGTCCTTCATGTCTCTCCCTCGGGGCTCCCGAGGGCGCGGGAGTCGCGCACACGGGGGGCCAGAATTTTGAACCTGGGGGTGGTGATCGCCATTCCGATCACCCCGCCAGCGGGTCCCAGGCGAAAAAGGCTCCTGGCGCCAATTCGGGACCCCGCCGCGGAGTGGGACCGCGTGGTCAGCACGTGTCGGGGGTGCCACGGGTAGGCACACCCTCCACGGGGTGAATAGGCAGCTTGATTATAAGGACCCCAGCCCCGGGGGGTAGGGTCCAGCGGGTCATCCCCCCAGGAGTGAACGTCCAGGGCCGGACTTTCCGGCGTTCCGGAGACCCACTGTGGGGTGATGTCTCATGAGGATGGACATAACGGCGGGTCGCGGTGACGCGCAACCCGTCCACTTGGAGTGTTAGGGGGCGAGGTAGGACAGCTGTCCCAGAGGGGCCGCAGGGTGGGCAAGGGGGCGAGGGTTGCTTGGTTTTGAGCACTGCCTGCGTATCCTCCGGCGCCTCCATGACGTCTGCCTCCTCTCCTGTCTCTGCTGTTTCCCCTGGACCCGAGCCCTTGTTGTCGGCAGTGCCGGAGCCCGAGCGTGAGCCGAGCCCTCGGCTGCTGCTGGGGTTGTTGCTGGTGGCGGCGCTGGTTCCTCGGCTGGTGGTGTTCCCGGTGAACGAGAACCTGTACGGGGACGCGGTGGTGAGGACGGAGCTGGCGGAGCGGTGGCTGAAGGAGCCGCGCCTCATCCGCTCGTTCGGGGATGGGGCTCAGCAGTTCGGGCCGCTGCACCTGTACATGGTGGGCGCGGTGTTGAAGGCGGTGGATCGGGAGCATGCGGGGCGGGCGGTGAGCCTGCTGTTCGGTGTGCTGTCCGTGGTGCCGCTGTTCGCGCTGACGCGGCGGTACTGGGGTTGGCGGGCGGGGGTGTGGGCGTGCCTGGCCTTCTCCGCCTGGGGCCTGCACCTGCAGCTGTCCACGACGGCGGCGAGCGAGGCGGTGGCGCTCTTCTTCATGCTCTGGGTGTTCGCGCTCTTCGCGCAGGCGCTGGAAGAGAACCGGTTCGGGCCGCTCTTTGGGGCGGCGATGGTGCTGAACCTGGCGTGCGCGCTGCGGTACGACGCGTGGATGTACGTTCCGCTGTTGGCGGTGATGCCGCTGCTGTGGCGGAAGGACAAGGTGGCGGGGGTGACGATGGCGGTGGCGTTTGGGCTGCTGTGCCTGCCGTTCCCGCTGTGGTGGATGCAGGGCAACGAGCTGGCGCACGGCGACCCGCTCTATCCCATCTCTTATATCGATGAGTTCCACCGGGGCTGGGTGGCGAGCTCGGGCGGTGGAGGCAAGGGCCTGTGGATGCGGGTGCAGGGGCTGGGGTTCTGGCCGGCGATGGCGCTCTTCACGCTCACGCCGGGGGTGGCGCTGCTAGGGATGGCGGGGATGTGGAAGGCCTGGCGCGAGCGGCTGGAGCTGCGGTGGCTGGTGCTCGCGGCGCTCATTCCTGCGGCGTACTACACGTTCCGAGCGGCTGTGCTGTTCAACTTCGTTCCGCTGGGGCGCTTCACGGTGACGCAGGTGGTCCTGCTGCTGCCGTTCGTGGCGCTGGGGGCTCAAGCGTGTGCACGCGCTTGGGGAGAGCGGGCCCGCCAGGTGGTCGCGGGGGGCAGTATTGCTCTGGCGGTGGTGATGCCGGTGACGCTGGGGGTGTCCACCTTCCGCGCGGATGGACGCTGGCGTGACGCGCTGCGGCCGGTGAGCCCGACCTCCACGAATCCTCAGCCGCTGATGCAGGCGGCGCGCTGGCTCAAGGCCGAGGTGACGGAGAAGGGCAAGTCGCTGGTGCTCGACAGTGATGACCGGTACCTGGATCTGCAGCTGGGGTTCTTTGTCGGGCTGCCGGATGAGCGCGTGGTGCGCATGCGGTGGCCCGAGTTCCGCCAGCGGTTCGAACAGGCGCAGCCCGAGTTCCTCGTGCGCTTCGATGGGGGCGCATTGACTCGGGAGCCGTCGGTGAAGCTCGAGGGACGCACCTTGATGCTCGGGGACGTCCTCTATGTGGAACAGGACGGCTTCTCCGCCCCAGTTCACGTGTATCTCCGGAAGCAAGCACAGTAGACGGGCTCACAGGTCGCGGGTCCCTCGGCTCGGTGCGGGTCCCCCCGTCAGCGGACGGGTCCTCCCGCACCGGCCGTCCCGCTCTCCCGGGATTCACATCTCATGTGGATCCAGATCAAAGTCGTCCGCGTGCACGTCGGACTGGGAACGACGGGCGTCCAGCCACCCCTGCAAGATGAACTGCGCCGCCACCTGATCGATGACCTGGCGCCGCTTGGCTCGCGTCAGGTCTGCTTCCAACAGCGTTCGCTCCGCCGCCACGGTCGACAGGCGCTCGTCCCAGAACTCCACCGGCAGCCCCAATGCCTGGCTCACCACTTCGGCGAACTTCCGGGACGCCTCTGCTCGGGGACCCTCGCTTCCATCCATGTTCAGAGGCAACCCCACCACGACGCGTGAGGCCTCGTGCTCTCGCGCCAGCTCCGCCAGCGCTGCCAGATCCGCCTTCAGGTTCGTGCGCCGGATCGTCGTCACCGCCTGGGCCGTCAGCCCCAGCCCGTCCGATACCGCCACCCCCACTGTCTTCGTTCCCACGTCCAGCCCCAGGGTCCGCATGGGCCGGGGACTCTAATCGCAGTCCCCCGCCGTGGACCCCCACCGTCCGCGGCCGGAGACGGAGGGCTCGTTCGGTGCCGAACCTAACCGCCTGATTTCGTTGGGTGGGGGGCATCCGAAGGCCTCGGCATTCTCCCTGCAAGTGGGCCCTCCCATCGCGCGGCGCTTCGCCTCTCAACCTTCAACCCTCCGCGCGGGAGGCAACATGCTCGACTTCATCAAAAATGCTGTGAACACGTTGGCCGGTCCCATGGCCACCATCGTCGACTTCGCGGGCGATAAGCTCGGTCTTCCCCCGCTGTTGACCAACTCCATCAAGGCCGCCGCCGGTGCCCTCACGGGTAACGTCATGATGGCTGCCAGCGGCGCCCTCGGCGTCGTCTCGGAGCTCACGAAGAATCCCGCCGCCCAGACCGAGTTCTACCCCGCCCAGGACGCCGCCAAGGCCCAGGAGGGTTATGCGCCTGCCAAGCAGCAGGCGGCCTCCGCCGCCAGCACGGGCTACCTGGAGCCCAGCGTCCTTCAGTACCAGGAGGCGCTCCGCACCATCGCCGCCAACTTCGGCATGCTCGACACGCTCAACAGCAAGCAGAACTCGAAGTTCGACCTGAGCACGCTCCAGAAGGCCGCCGAGAACCCGAACCTCTCCCCCGAGCTGCGCAGCGCTGCCCGTTTCCTGCTCGAGCACCCCGAGTACCGCAACATGCTCGATACCGCCGGCAAGGGTGGCTCAGCCGATGGCACCATCAGCCAGCTCGATGTGCAGCGCGCGCTGAAGAAGGTGAACGACGACATCGCCCAGTACGGCGTGCGCCAGCCCTCCACGTCATGCCCGGCCAAGCCGCCTCCGGTGGGCACTCCCTCCAACCCGGGCACTCCGGGCACCCCGTCATGCCCGGCCAAGCCGCCTCCGGTGGGCACTCCCTCCAATCCGGGCACTCCGGGCACCCCCGTGGAGACCAAGCCGCCGTCGACCGGTCAGCCCTCACCCCCCGTGGAGAGCGCTCCGGCTCCGAAGCCTGGTGGCTGTGGTCGGCCCTCCAGCAGCGTGAGCGACATCATCAACAGCCCGAACATGAGCATGGAGGAGAAGCTCCAGGCGCTCCTCACGCTCATCACCCAGGACACTGATGACGAGATCCTCGACGTGATGAAGGAGATGTCCAACGCCCGTGACGAGCGCGCCAAGCTCGGCACCGACGAGTCGGGCCGCACCCGCGCGGCCAAGCTCGAGACGACCATGGAACAGCTGAACCTGCGTCTCCAGAAGCTCATGGAGAAGCGCAAACAGATGTTCGACCTCATGAGCAACATCTCTTCAAAGTTCAACGAGATGGCCAAGCAGGCCATCCAGAACCTGGGCCGGGCCTGAACCGCCATGGGACGCGTCATCAAATACCAAGGAGACACGACAATGGAGATCCAGAACGAGACGGTGGTGAAGCTGAAGGCGTTCGCTCGGGGCGAGGTGACTTGGGCCGAAGTCGAAGGCATGACCTTTGAGGAAGCCAAGGCCATTGCCCAGGTGGGCTGTGAGCTCGCCGCTGCGGGCCGGTACGAAGAGGCACGAGTCCTCTTCGAGGGGCTCGTCGCGGGCAACCCGAAGGACTCGGCGAGCCGCGCGGCGCTCGGCACCGTGTACCAGAAGCTGGGCCGCCTGCAGGACGCCATCACCGAGTACAGCGCCGCGCTCGAGCGCGACCCGCACAACCCCGTGGCACTCGTCAACCGGGGCGAGCTCTACCTGCGCCAGGGGCTGCGCCAGGGCTTCACCGATGTGGCCAACGCCGTGGAAGCGGATCCCCACGGCACCACTGTGGCGGGCCGCCGCGCCAAGGCGCTGGTGAAGGCCATCACGCTCGTGGCGGTGGAGAAGCTGAAGGGCAGCCCGCAGGCGTAGCGTCGCGGTAGGGCAGGAGGGGGGTGGTCGAGGGGACCGCCGGGCCGTGACGCGGTGCCGGCGGAGCAGCGGGTGGGGGGCCAGGTGGAGGCTGGGCAGGGCAGCGGCCCGCCCACCTGCTGCGTTTTTCAGGGCACGGAGATATCGGAGATGCGCTCTCCGACGGGCGGGTGGGTCAGGCCCTTGATGACGATCCAACGCGGAGGCTCGGGGTCCATCTTGTTCACCCGCGCGGCCTTCACCAGCATCTGGCGGAACGTGGCAGGGTCTTTCGTGAGGCGCAGGGCATAACGGTCGGCCTCGCGCTCCCGCTCCCGGGAGAACGCGGCGGACACCGGCGCCGCCGTCAGCATCACCGAGAAGTACAGCAGCGAGATCAGCGGCAGGGTGCGGATGTCCGCGAAGCGCATTGCGCCGAACCAACCCCGCGCCGCCGCTCGCCGCAAGAGCCAGTCGATGACGAAGAGGAAGGCCACCAGCGCGAGCGCCGAGGCGATCCGGTTGGGCCACTGGGCCTCGTTCACGTGGCCTGCCTCATGCGCCACTGCCGCGAGGATCTCTCCCTCAGAGAACTGCTGAAGCAGCACGTCGTTGAGCACGATGGTGCGCGTGGGGCCCTGGCCCGCGAAGTAGGCCTGCACCCGTTTCGAGGCCACCGACGTCTTCTCCACCAGGATGTCCGCGAAGGTGATGTCCGCACGCGCCAGCAGCTCGGTCATGTGGGTGCGGAGCGGGCCTGCTTCCAGCGGCTCCTGATCGAAGTAGGCGCGGCTGCGGTACGGGTCGAGCACCGAGGAGACCAGCAGGAGGAGCACAGCCATCGGCACGCCCAGCACGAGCCACCAGCGCCGCACGCGCCTCGCCAGGCCGTAGACGCCGAGCACCAGCGAGCAGACGAGCACCACCCCCGCCAGCACGTCCTTGAGCTCATCCTTGGCGAAGGTCAGCGGCGTGTACGTCGACATGCCGTAGCGGTGCTCGAGGATGTAGCCGAAGTAGATGTCCGCCGGCAGGAAGACGAGCTTGTAGGTCAGGTCGACGCAGAGCCCGAACAGCAGCGCTGTGCCCCAGCCCGTCTCGCCCCAGAGCTTGTCCAGCACCTGGAAGACCACGCGGAGCACGGGGGCCCGTCGCAGGAATCCCAAGTGGTTGTCGAGCCACCCGGCCAGCCGCTGAGCGAAGCGGTAAAAAGGCCCATTCAGAGGGCCGAGCACCAGTGCCAGATACCCCAGCAGCAGGAACGGATTGAGCCCCGAGCGGATGTAATACGGCAGGTGGTACGCCTTGATCTCGGCGAGCTGCTCAGCGGTGAAGATGGGCTCCATGGACAGGGCCAGAGGCTATGCCGTTTGGCCCCGTGGTGCCCAGCCACCCCCACCCAGCGCCTTCGCTCAGGAGTGCGGCTTGGGCTTGGGCTTCTCCGGCGGTGGCTCCGCGTCCTGCTCGCCGTCCGCATCCGCCAGCAGCAGCTCGCGCACCTTGCGCAGGCTCTCCCGTGTCCGATCCACGAAGGCGTTCTGCGAGCCGATGCGCTCGGCCGCCTCCAGCGTCCGCTCGTAGATGTTGATCGACTTGGTCAGCAGCACGCGGATCTTCTTGCGCAGCTCCTGCCGGTACACCTGCGCCTCCTCCGCATCCAGCTCCGGCGGCGCCGGCGTGTTCACCATGTGGTCGTACAGGTTCTCGTACATCGCGCCGATCTGCGCGCCCGCTGCCGTGGCCCAGTATCCGTTGCCCACTTTGATCGACCGCAGGTAGTGCCCCTGCGCCGACAGCAGCAGCTCGGCCTTGTAGTTCAGGTCCTCGGCCAGCTTGTCCGTGCCCTTCGCCGGATCCAGCTTCACCTCCTCGTAGTGCAGCCGGTAGACCTCCCCGATGAAGAAGTGCGCCTGGGCCGGGAAGTAGTCCTCCACCTCGTCCTTGTCCGAGAGCGACTCGTAGTCGCTGAGCGCCTTGCGCAGCGTGTTCTCGGACTGCTCTTTCTGGCCCAGCTCCAGCTCGCAGATGCCCTGCTGCACCCGCGCCTCCATCCGCCGGCCCACGGGGATGTCCTGCCGATGGGCCAGGGTGGTGAGCATCTTCACGGCGTCACTGAAGCGCTCCAGGTGGTACAGCGTCTCCGCCACCCGGAAGGCCGACTCCAGCGCGTCGCCCTGGCCCTTCTCTGCGTCCGCCAGCTCCGCGAAGCGGTGGTAAGCCTCCTCCCACTCCTTGAGCCGCTGGTGCGAGAGCCCCGCGTTGTAGAGCGCCTCGTTCCGGTGCTTGCTCTGCGGGTGGAAGTCCACCAGGCGCCCGAAGTACCGCGCCGCCTGCTTGAAGTCCCCTGCCGCGAACGCCGACGTGCCGCCCGCGAAGAGCTCCTCGTCGTTCAGCTTTTCCAGCTCCAGATCCGCCGTCACCTCTACCGGATCGAACTGGATCTCCTGCCGCGGATGCTTCGTGTCCTCGCGGATCGCCGTCCCCGTGGTCCGGCAGCCCGTCAGGCCCACCAGCCCCACCGAGCCCACCAAGACCCACCATCGCCATGTGCCCGACATGTGCGTCCTCTTGCTCATGTTCTCCGTCCAGGCTCTCTCCGAGCCGACGCCCTCACGGACAGCATCGGCCCGCACAGAGTTCCGCTTGTGTGCGCGCCCAGCTTAATTCGCCTGAGGCCCTCTGGCTCTCCTGGCTGCCTGGTTCAACGGTGGACACGCGACAGAAGTCTCCAAGAGCAGGCGAGGAGTCAGGGGATCTTCTCTTCTTCCACGAGGTAGCGTCCGGTGCGCCAGAGTGCGGTGAGGTCGTGCACGTCCAGCTCGAACCGGGGCACCTGGATGAGCGGTGTGTCCGGGCAAGCAGCCGAGAGCTGGGTAATGGCCGCCGAGTCCTGGTCGGCCAGCACCTTCAGCTCCTTCAGCGTCTCCTCCACCTTGGCACGGCGGCCCGTGGCCAGCCGGGCCGCATCGTCCCACAGCGACGGCGGAGGCTGCGGGTGCACCCGGTTCACCACCAGCGCCAGCACCTCCATCTGGTTCTGCTTCAGCAGCGTGCGGAAGTGCGTCACCTCGTCGAGCCGCTCCACCTGGGGCCCCGTGACGAGCACGAAGCCCGTCTGAGGATCCCTCAGCAGATCCTTCACGCCTCGGGCGCGCTCGCGGAAGCCCTCGTTCATGGAGGAGATCGCCAGCATGAAGCTGGACAGCTCCTGGAGCGTCTCCGTCCCCGTGAACTTCGAGAGCGTCTTCGCCATGTAGCTGCTGCCCAGGTTGAACAGCGACAGGCCGATCTTCCCCGCCTTCAGCGCCGGGGTGAGCAGCCACTTGGCCGCCTCGTTGTCCAAGAAGTCCAGGATGCGGTTGGGCGCGTCCAGGAAGTCCAGCGCGTGCGCCGTGGGCGGCGTGTCCAGGACGATGAGCTCATACTGGCTGCGGCGCCGCAGGTCCCAGAGCTTCTCCAGCGCGATGTACTCCTGGCTGCCCGCCAGCGCCGTGGACAGCGCCTGGTAGAAGCGGTTCGAGAGGATGCGCTCGCGCTGGTCGGGAGGGGCGAACCGGGTGATGAGGTCGTCCCACGTCTGCTTCATGTCCAGCATCATCGCGTGCAGCGAGGCCTTGGGCTTCACCCCCAGCCCCTCGAGCACCTGGGCGGGGACCTGCGTCTCCGTGTTGCCCAGCGCCGACAGGCCCAGCGAGTTGGCCAGCCGCTTGGCCGGGTCAATCGTGCACACCAGGCTGGAGCGGCCCTCCACCGCCGAGCGCAGTGCCAGCGTGGCCGCCACCGTGGTCTTCCCCACGCCGCCCGAGCCGACGCACACCAGGACGCGCTTCTTCGCGAGCGCCGCGCTGAGAGGGGCCGTGCTCATGGGGCCCCCATCACGAGGCGCTCGAGGTGGCCCATTACCTGCTCGATGGCCGCGCGCCCGAAGGTGGACGTGAAGATCCGAGGCACCTCGTACACCGGCACGTGGAGGTTGCGCTCCAGCTTCGTCGCCGCCAACTCCGCCAGCATCGCCCGGTCGTGGTGCGACCTGGCCACCCGCTGCAGCTCCGGCGAATCCGCGAGCGCCTCCAGGTCCGCCTGGGTGAAGCGCTCGGGGAAGGTGCTGTTGAGCACCGCCGCGTGCGTGCGGATCTTCACCGAATCTCGCAGCGCCGCGTGCAGCTCCAGCGCTTCATTCACCGGCAGCTCCTCGGGCAGGGCCACCAGGATGGCCGCCGTCACCTGGGGATCCACCAGCAGGTCCCTCATCTTCAGCGCGTCGCGGGCCAGGGGGCCCGGCGGCACCGTGCGCAGCAGCACCTGCGGCACGTTGAGGAAGGTAATCGCGTGCCCCGTGGCGGGCGCGTCCAGGACGATCGTCTCGTAGCGGTCCTTCCCATCCGGCAGCTTCTCCTGCAGGTGGTAGAGGATCTTCCCCAGCATCACCAGCTCCTGCAGCGAGGGGATGAAGCGCAGGAAGTAACGCACCAGGCGGTTCTCGAAGACCGTCTTGTAGAGCGTCTCGAAGCGCAGGACCATGAGCGCGTACTCGCGCATGGCCTCCTGGGGCCGGACATCCACCGCCCACAGGTTCTCCTCGATGAGGGTGATATTCGGGCCGGCGGCCGGGCGCTCCAGGAAGCGGGTAATGCGCTCCTGGGTGTTTACCTCGCACACCAGCGTCCGCCGGCCAGCACGGGCCGAGCGCAGGGCCAGCGCGGCGGAGAGGGTGCTCTTGCCCACGCCACCCTTGCCGGAGACGATCCACAGGCGCTTGTCGAGAAGGCCGGGCATAAGGGAGCGGCGAACCGTAGGGACGGCTCCGCTCCCTGTCAACCTCGCTTGACACGTCGCGTTGCCACCTTCCACAGTGCGCGTCGTTTTCTCGACTTGCCGCTGTCCCGGCGTGCCTTACGAGGACCTCACGACCATGCTCAAAGACAATCCCGTGATGAAGAAGCTGGTGGAGACCGGCGAGGAGCGCATCGGCAAGATCGCCCAGCAGCTGCTCTCCAATGAGAAGTTCGTCTCGATGGTGCAGGGCCTCGTGTCCCGCTCGCTGGCGGCCAAGGGCACCCTGGACTCCGCGCTGCGCACCGCCCTGTCCGCCATGAACCTGCCGTCCACGGCTGACCTGGAGCTGCTGCGCTCCAAGGTGGATGACCTGGAGAAGCTGCTCGCCTCCGTTGAGGGCAAGATCGACACTCTGGTGGATGAGAAGAAGAAGTAGATGCGGCGCATCGCGTTCATCAACGAGAAGGGTGGCACCGGCAAGACGACGCTCGCGGTGAACACCGCCGCGTGGCTCGCCCAGGAGCGCAAGCTCAAGGTGCTCCTGGTGGACCTGGACACCCAGGGCCATGCGGGCAAGTCGCTCGGGGTGGACGTGCGCACCCTGCCGCGCAACGTCTTCCATCTGCTCACCGAGGAGAACGTGCAGTTGACGGACGTGGTGCAGCCCTGCGCCATCCCCAACCTGAGCGTGCTGCCCTCCTATAAGGAGATGAGCGACTTCCCCGTGGTGGTGGCCCAGGACGAGCGCCGCTCATGGCGGCTGGCCGACCGGCTCGCCCCGGCCGAGGCCGCCGGCTACCAAGCCATCGTCTTCGATGCGCCGCCCTCCATGGGGCTCACCACGCGCAACATCCTCGTGGCCGCCACCGAGGTGGTGGTGCCTGTGGCGCTCACGTACCTGGCGCTGGATGGCTGCGCGGAGATGGTGGAGACGGTGCGCAAGGTCGGCGACGCCGAGGGCCGCGCGGATTTGCGCGTCACCAAGGTGGTGCCCATGCTCTACCGCAAGACGGCCCTGGCCGACGCCATCCTCGAGCGGCTCAAGGCCTACTTCCCCGACGCGCTGGCCTCCACGCCCCTGGGCTTCAACGTCAAGATCGACGAGGCCCAGAGCCACGGAAAAACAATCTGGGAGTACGCCCCCAGCAGCCGCGGCGCGGAGCTGCTCGCGGCCATTGCCAAGGAAATCCACGACGCGCCCTCCGCCAAGAAGAGGAGGGCGCCTCGGGTGACGTGAGCTGACTCCAGAGCCTGGCTCCGGAGCGCCGCTCAGGACTTCTTCTGCTGCTCCAGCTCGGCGAGCTTCTTCTCCAGCTCCTCGAGCCGCTGCGTCAGCGACTGCATGTCCCGGCCCAGCGCCGGCAGGTTGCCGGTGAGGCCGTCGACGGCGTGCTTGACGCGCTCGTCGATCTTCTGCTGCCACTCCTCGAAGGCGCGCTGGCTGGCCTTGAGCAGCTCGGAGGGGCTGATGCTTGGCTTGGCCTCGGGCTTGGGCTCGGCGGCCTTGGGCTCCGCAGGCGGCTCCGTCTCCTGGTGGCCCTCGGCCGTGGGCTCGCCGTCCTTCTTCTCATCCCGGCGCAGCAGCTTGTCCAGCCGCTGCTCGGCCTCCTCGCGGATGGAGGCCACGCGCGGCGTGACTTCCTTCTGGATGAAGCCCGAGATGGACTCGCCCGGGTGGCGGATGATCTCCCGCAGCACCGCCAGCGGCATCTGGTTCTTCTTCTTCTCCTCCTCGAAGATGATCTGGGCGAGCGTGACGGAGGTCAGATCCTCCTTGGTACGGTTATCGACAATCCGTACCTCGACGCCCTCCTTGATCATCGCCGCGATCTCATCGAGCGTGACGTACCGGCTCTCCACGGTGTCGTAGAGCTTCCGGTTGGTGTACCGCTTGATGACCTTGGGCTCCTTGCCACCTGGAGCGCTTGCCTGCTCTGCTTCGCTCATGTTCGGTTCTCTCCGCCCACGTCCGGAAGCCTTGCGCGTGAAGCACGGAAACGCGGAAACCCTGTAGCAAAGGGGTGATCGGGGAGCAAGCTGGCTTGGTTGCTTGCTCGCGGCGGACGGGCTTGGGGCCTATACTCCCGAGCCGAGCGAATGATCGTCAAGTGCGAGCAGTGCCAGACGCGATTCAAGATCCCCGACGAGAAGGTGACGGACAAGGGGGTCAAGGTCCGCTGCACCAAGTGTAGCCATACCTTCCGCGTGACGCGGGAGTCGGCGGCGTCCCCCTCGGTGACGTCTCTGCCAGCGGTGTCTCCATCGCCTGGCCCGGCCCCCTCGGAAGGCGGGTTCGATCCCTTTGAGAAGTTCGGCACTGCGCCCGAGCCACCCAAGGGGCAATCCACCAAGCCGGGCGTGTACGCCGAGGGCATTGCGGCCACCAAGGCCCCATCGCCTCCCGTGCCCCAGCCCTCCGCGCCCTGGAACGCGCCGGATTCGGGCATGGGCGAAGATTTCTTCCAGGAGACGACCCGGGCCATCCCGCTCAACATTCCGCCCGAGGCGCGGCCTCCGGTACCGTCCCTGCCGCCCGTGGCGTTCTCCCCGCCGCCCGTCCAGGGTCTTCCGGGACCCGGTGCGGTTCCGTTCAAGCCCTCGGGGCCGGGTGGAGGTCTGCCCGGGATTCCGAGTGTGGCACCGCCCGCCGGAGCCCGCGGCCTGCCCACGCCCGCTCCAGTCAAGCCTGGGGTGGCCGGAGCCCGGCCTCTGGGTGGGGCCTCGCCGACCGCGCCCAGGACATTGGCGCCTCCGGCCATGTCGATTCCTGGCGCCTCGGCGCCTGCCAGCAGTGCGCGCCCGGGGGTGAAGGCCCTGGAGCCTCTGCCTCCGGCTGCGGCGCCGGCCCCCGCGCCGTCGGACGACCTGTTCTCGGAGTTCTTCGCCGGCCCGGCCGGTGGTCCGGCTCCGGCGGCCCCCGTGCCCAGTGCGCCAGTGCCGCTGCCGTCGGCTCCGCCTCCTGCGCAGGCCAGGCCTGCTCCCGCCAGCCCGTTCGGACCCCCGGATGGCGATCCGTTCGGCTCGTCGGGCGATGACCTGGGCGGTGCGGCGCCGGAGCCCGCCGCCGCGCCCGCGTTCGACCCGATGGCGATGTTCGACGACCCGGCGCCGCCTCCCGCGCCCGTCGCGCAGCCGAAGCCTCCCGTCGCGATGGGCCGTCCGACGCCTCTGCCCGTGTCGGGGGCTCCGCCCGCAGGCCTGGGCCGGCCACCCTCGGGGCCTGCTGCTGGGGCCAATCGGCTGCCTCCATCTCCGGCACTTGCCAGCGTCTCGACGCCTGCGCCCGTGTCTCGGATGGCGCCTCCGGCGATGGCTCCGCCGCCCGCGCTTGCGCCCGCGCCCGCTGCACCGGCGGCCATGGCGAGCGATCCGTTTGGTCCCTCGAACTTCGAACTGGGCGAGCCTCCCTCGGACGAGTTCGGCTTCGGGGTCGCGGCCGCGCCTGCGCCTGCGCCGTCGTTCACGCCTGCTCCCGTGCCCGTGCCTGCGCCGCAGGCCGCGCCCCTGTCGTTCTCGGACGAAGATCCATTCGGCCCTCAAGGCATGGAGCTGGGTGGGGCGCCCGTTGCGCCCGCGGCTCCTGCTGCGGATCCCTTCGCCCCGCCTCCGTCCGATCCCTTCGCTCCTCCCGGAGGCGACGAGTTTGGTCCGTCCTTCGGCGGTGCCGTGCCCCATGCCCCCGCTGCGCCTGCGCCTGCGCCAATGAGCGCGAGCTTCGCGCCTCCGGGGCCCATGGACTTCGGGATGATGGACGATGGGTTCGCTTCGCCCGAGAGCCCTACGGCTGCTCCTGGCGGCATGGCGGATCCGTTCGGGCCCCCGGGCGGCATGGATCATCCGTTCGATTCGCCCGCGTCCTCGCCCGCACCTGCGGCAGGCATGGCGGATCCGTTCGGACCCCCGGGGGGCGGAATGGACGATCCGTTCGCTGCTCCGGCTCAGCCCGCGAGCATGGAGGATCCATTCGCTGCTCCTCAGGCGCCGGCTCCAGGCGGGATGGACGATCCGTTTGCTGCCGCCGCGGGTCCTGGCCCGGGTGGAGGCATGGCCGATCCGTTTGCCGCCGCCGCGGGCCCTGGTCCGGGTGGGGGCATGGCCGATCCGTTCGCCTCAGCGGAGCCTGCCTTCTCGCCCACGATGACAGGGCGCCAGCGTATCGGTCCCTCCGAGGGCTTCCTCACCCAGACCGATACGAGCCATCAGACCCTCAGCCCCACGGACACGGGGCGGCAGATGCTCGACATCCCTGCCCACGAGGGGGCGGGGGCGGAGATGGGGGCAGAGTCGATTCCCATCGAGGGCAACTCGGCCGGCTCGCACGAACTCATCAATCTGCCATCGCAGGCTGCCGAGCCCGCGTCTCCGCCGAGGCCCGTGCCGACCCTGGCCTCTCCGAACATCGCGCGCCCTGCGGGCCGGCCCGCGGACATGGGCATCCCCGAGCGGCGCAAGGTCTCGGCGGCCCAGGCCGTGACAGGGCAGGTGGCCTACCTCACCATCGCCGCGGGCCTGCTGCTGGCGCTCACTGCGGTGGGCGGTGTGTATATGAAGGAGGGGCGGGTGGATCCGGCCGCGCTCTCGCCCAGCCACATCATCAAGCTGCTGGCGCCCAGCCAGTTCGTCATGCGGGACGTCACCAACGGCCTCTATGACACCAAGGGCACCACGCCGATCTTCTACGTCCGCGGCGAGGTGGAGAACCGCTCCTCGCAGCCGGCGAAGGTGAAGGTCACCGCCGCGCTGTACGACGGCGACCAGCGGGTGAAGTCCGCCGAGGGGTTGGCGGGAGTGTCGCCCTCTCCCGAGGAGCTCCACGCCGTCAACACGGCCGAGGCCCTCACGGAGCTGCGCACCAAGCTGGATGCGAGTGCGACGGTGGTGGCTCCTGGGAAGCGGGCGCCCTTCACGCTGGTGCTCCAGGAGTACCCCAAGGATCTCAGCGCTCTGCGGCTCCGGGTGACGATGGAGCCCGTGGCCGAGGAGGCGCCCAAACCGTAAGGGAGGGATGAGCCATGCCCACCCAGGAGCAAGCCCGGAACCTCGCGCTCCGGCTGCACGGACTGAGCGGAGACACGGCGATCCTCCGCAAGGCCGCTGCACGCGAGCTGGCCCGGTATGATCCGCTCGACGCCACCGAGCTGGTCGATCACCTGATCTCCCTGGCGCGCTCGGGCTGGGAGCCCGCCACCCACGTGCTCTCCGCCTTCGTGGCCGCGCTGGGGATGGAGGCCTCGCAGATTCCCTATGCGGAGGAACTGCGGCGGCTGGCGCAGGTGCAGTCGCTGCCTGCGGTGGCGGACCTGTTCGCGGACGGCCCCGCTCGCCGGGAGCTGAATGCGGGCGCGGCGGCCAAGGCGGACGCGAAGGCCTTCACGCAGTCGCTCGGGCACCTGAAGCAGCAGGCGCGCCTCACGCGCGATCCGGATGTGCTCTCGCGGCTGGCCACGGTGAGCAACCCGGCCGTGGTGCGCAACGCGCTCATCAACCCCCGGCTCACGGAGGCGCTGGTGGTGCGAATGGCCGCGCGCCGCCCGGCCCGGCCCGAGCCCCTGGTGGAGATCTGGAAGTCTCCGCGCTGGGCGGCCCGGCACGCGGTGCGCCGAGCGCTCGCCTTCAACCCGTACCTGCCACCCGAGGTGGGGGCGAAGATCGTCCCGTTGCTCAACAGCACGGACCTGGCCGAGCTGGCTGCGGACTCCTCCGTGCACCCGTCCCTGCGCGAGCAGGCCGAGCGGTTGCTGACCCTGGGCCCGGGGGACGGATAGGGCGCGGGTGCAGGGCCCCTCTTGAATGTTGCGGGTTTGTGCGGGATATTGCTGGAAACAGCAAGGACCTGCATGGCCATGCAACCTCCCAATACCGCTCTCGACCCCCTGCTCCCCGAGGAGCGGCGGAAGGCCATTCTGGAGCACCTCTCCACCGAGGGGCGCGTGTATGCCTCCGACCTGTGCCGGTTGTTGCGGGTTTCGGAGGACACGGTCCGCCGGGATCTGCGGGAATTGGATGAAGCAGGGCTGCTCCGACGGGTTCACGGGGGTGCGCTGCCGCGTACCCACGTGCAGCTCAGCCATCAGGCCCGAGCGGAGCTTCAGCAGCCGGCCAAGCAGGCTTTGGCCCACGTGGCCGCGGGGCTGGTCCAGTCAGGGCAGGTGATCTTCATCGATGGTGGCACCACCACGCTGGAGGTCGCTCGCAGCCTGCCCAAGGACCTGCGCGCCACGGTCATCACCGTGAGTCCTCCCGTGGCGCTCGCCTTGGCCGAGCATCCAGGGATCGAGGTCCGGCTCGTGGGTGGCCGCCTACACCCGGAAGCGCTGACGGTCGTGGGCGCCGAGACGGTGGAAGCCCTGCGGCAGATTCACGCGGATCTGTGCCTGCTGGGCATCTGCAGCCTGCACATCGAGGGAGGCGTCACCGCCACGCTCGCCGAGGAGGCCGCCACCAAGCGGGTCATGGTCCACCAGGCGGCCGAGACCGTGGCCGTGCTCACCGCCGACAAGCTCGACACGCTGTCGCCCTTCGCCGTGGCTCCGGCCAATCGGCTGGCCACGCTCGTCACCGAGGCCAGCGCTCCCGAGGCCACGCTGAGCCCCTTCCGCAAACTCAACCTCCGGATCCTTACCGCATGAGCTCCTCGAGCCTGACCTGGGAGGGCGGCGCCGAGCCTTCCGCCACGGCCGCGCGCGTCGCGGTCTCCGCCGTGTTCTTCGTCAACGGTTTCTCGTTCGCGAGCTGGGTGCCGCACATCCCCACCGTTCAAGCCCGGCTGGGCCTGAGCGCGGGCCAGCTCGGTCTGGCGCTGCTCGGGGTGGCCGCGGGCTCGCTGGTCTCCATGCCCATCGCCGGGGCGCAGGTGGCGCGGTGGGGGAGCCGGGCCGTGACGCTCGTGACTTCGCTGCTGCTCTGTCCAATCGTGGTGCTGCCCGTACACGCGCCCAGCCTGCCGTGGTTCGCGGCCATGCTGGTGGCGTTCGGCGCGACCACTGGGGCCATGGGCGTGGCGATGAATGCCCACGCCGTGGCGGTCGAGCGGCGAATGCGCCGCTCCGTCATGTCCTCGTTCCATGGCTTGTTCAGCCTGGGCGGGTTGGTGGGCTCGGGCGGCTCCATCCTCGCGCTGTCCTACGGGCTGACGCCCTCGCAGCACATGGTGCTCGCGGGGGGACTGGGGTTGATCACCGTAGTCGTCGTCTCTCGTTCGCTGCTGCCGGGCTCTGCGGACGTGGGAGGGGCTGCACAGACCTTTGCCCTGCCGAAGGGACCGTTGCTGCTGTTGGGCGGTCTCGCTTTCTTCGTGCTCGTCGTCGAGGGCGCCATGGCGGACTGGAGCGCGGTGTACCTTCGCCAGTCGCTGAAGGCCGAGGCGGGCATCGCCGGGGCGGGCTATGCCGTGTTCTCGCTGGCCATGTCCCTGGGGCGGCTGACGGGGGATCGGCTCGTGGCGGTGGTGGGGCCAGAGCGGCTGGTGCGCGTGGGAGGAGTGTTGGCGGCGGCTGGGCTTGGGGGCGCTTTGTTGCTGCACCACCCGGTGGCGGCGCTGGTGGGCTTCACCTGTGTGGGGCTGGGCCTGTCCAACCTCATCCCCGTGCTGTTCAGTGCCGCGAGCCGTACCCCGGGCAGCTCGCCCGGTGTCTCCATCGCTTCAGTATCCACGGCCGGGTATTGCGGTTTCCTCGTGGGTCCGCCGGTGGTGGGCTTCCTGGCGGATCAGCTCGGGCTGCCGTTGGCGCTGGGCCTGCTGGTGGTGTTTCTGGGCATCGTGGCGGTGGGCGGAACGCTGGTGAGGCCAGGCCGGAGCGCCTGAGTTGACCGGCCCGGAACCTCTTGGGCTGGCGGCTCTTTCAAGCCTTTGCAAGCACGACGGCATGGGAAGGGAGCGCGGCGTCGGAACCTGACATCGACTCCAACGCCTGCTCGGTCATGGCCCCTGGCACCTCCGCCGAGCCATCCCTACCTGAGTCACTGGGAGGTTCCATGCCAGAGAAGACACAGGCATTTCGCGCGAAGCACGCCAAGCGGCAGGGCACGACGATGAAGCTCAAGGCCTCGGATGTCCATGAGACTGGAGGCTTGAGCACGCACCGGGCCAAGAAGATAGAGAGTTGGCCCCAGGGGAGCCTGGAGTTCAGGGACCGCAACGTCAGTCCACGCCGCCGCCCAGGCAAGGGGCTGACTGCGACGAGCCAGAAGCTGCCACTGCCCGAAACCGGCAGCAGCACCTCGCGCCGCAAGACGCTTCCGGTGGATGCGGCCGTCGGCTACCGCAAGGAGGGGACGCGCAAGCGCACCACCGGCCGCGGCGACGTCAAGGGGCTCCAGGCAAGCAAGAGGCTCACGCGGGTGAGCCAAAAGCGCTCTCGCTAGGGGGCACGCAGGTGCAAGTGGATGAGGAAGCCACCCTGGGCTGGGTGAGGCTCGAAGCCGCGCGTACGAAGCGCCGTCGCTACTTTCGGGGCCGCATCGACTTCGGCTTCCATTGTCACCTGAGGCCAGGGCTGGCCGGGCTGGATCTTCCCGGCAGGGAGCTGCGTGAGTTGCGGCCTGCCAGGACGACAGCGCCACGGACCAGCGAGGCCGTCGAGCCAGATCATCGGACACGCCACAAAGTTACTACAGCGGGCGGCTCGGGCTTCACCGAGGAGGCACTACACGCCGCCAGCCTTGAGACACCTAGGGTCGAGGAGACGAGCCATGGAACGAGTGGAAGCTGGCGGCCTGAAGGCAGGGCTCGCCAAGGTGATGGCTGTATTGGTGATCATCGGCGCCATCAACTGGGGCCTGATTGGTTTCTTCAACTGGAACCTCGTGAACGCGATCTTTGGTGGCGACACGCGAGAGCAGACCAGCGCCCTTGGACGCCTCCTCTACTCCATCGTGGGGCTGTCGGGAGTGGCGCTTGCGCTCCTCTTCCCGTGGCGCCGGCCGGTGGACACGACGACAACGACCACAACGACCACGAGGACGGGTGCTGGGGTCAATCGGCAGGCTGACGTGCGCCCTTAGTACGTATCCGTCCGGTCAGCGACGTGCTGGAGGAGATTGAGGACGGACCCGTGCCGTGCTTGGCGAGGACCGCGATCTCGAGGGGAGACGTAAGCGTTGAGGACGGAGCGAAGCGCGCTAAGTGCCTATTTCGGTAGGAAGTGGAACCAAGTGATGATGCCCAGGGCCAAGTGGAGCATGGCCAGGTAGGTGTCTTCGCGCTTCTCCCAGCGGATGAGGATTCTTCGGAAGCGGTTCATCCACGAGTGGGAGCGTTCCACCACCCAGCGGCGCGCTTTCTTGCGGCGGCCGGCGGCTCTTCTTCGGGGGCGTGACGGGGGGACGACGCGGGCGGATGTGCCGCCGGAGGCGGAACGTGTCTCCCCACCGACGCACTTCGGTACAGGCGTAGGCCGCATCCAGGCACAGGTGCTGGGCAGGCCATGGTTCAGGCTCGGGACGTTTCACCGGCACCGAGTCGAACGTAGAGGGCAGCAGTTTATGGTCGTTGACGTTGGCTCCTGCGGCCACCACCCCCAGCGGTACGCCACGCCTGTCTGTGAGCAAGCTCCTCTTGGTTCCCTTCTTGGCGCGGTCGGTCGGGTTGGGGCCAGTCTTCTCTCCTCCCAGCGGCGCCTTGGTCATCGCCCCGTCCACGCTCATCCACTGCCAGTCGATGCCTACCAGGGCGTCGTACGCCAGCAGTCCCAGGCGCCAGAACTCGTGAAAGACTCCGGCCGTAAGCCACTCGCGGAACCGCCGGTAGGCGGAGGACGGGTGGCACAGGCCGGTGGCTTTCAGCGCCTGCCACTGCATCCCCGTGCGCAGCACCAGCAGGATGGCTTCCATGGCCGCCCTGTCCGGCACTCTCGGGTTATGGCACCCCAGCGGGTGTTCGGGCCTCGGCGGCAGCAGGGGCTCTATCTTCGCCCACAGTTCCTCCGGCATCCTTCAACCGTCATCCCTCTTCGCTACTCCCAATCCACACTTCCTCCTTCACCTTCTAACCCATCAGGTAGGGCGTTTTCTTCCCTACTGAGATAGGCTCTAAGCCTTCAGGGACGCGCGAACTCCACACCTTCATTGACGATGCAGCTACAAAACCCTAGAACCGCACTAGAAGTTCAAAGCTCGACTCTAATTCACCTGATCAAATCAATTCACCTGATCAAATCAACGCGGCAATGTCACGGAACAATAATCTCGACGACCAGCAGATAGAGATTCATCTCGCGAAGAATCTCGTACGCGGCCGAGCTCATCAAAAAGGCGATGAACTACATGATACAATTAACGCAATCCGCCTGAGCTTTCCGGAAAAGCAGTTGCCCGGGTTCATGACCTGGATGACGCGGATCCCCAAAGCACGAAGTGGCGCACTTGGGATTACGCCTGTGCGTTCTCTCCGGAATCTGCACCGCAGGCGCCCGCAGGATGAGGTACCAGCCGTCAAAGAGATCCTATGGTCTGCTTTAGTTCTTAGTCAACGCACTCAGACTTTGGGCTCCTATGTTAACTTGTCCCAGAAGTTCGCGCGCAACCTATTGACTAGCCAGTATGATGCGGCGCTTGGAGCACTGGATGAGGTGGACAACAAATTCGGCTATTCGCTTTGGTCGATTGAGAATCGCATTGCAACACTGCAAGCCAAATCTGGACTGGAGAAGCAGAAAGAATTCACCAAAAATATAAAGCAACGCGCAAAGAAGTCATTTGCTGCTTTTGTAGCCCACTATACGAGCAGGAGGAACGAAGACAGCATCACCTTGCCTCGCTTCGCAACCAACTTCAATCGGAAGCTCACTGCCTGGGAGCTGCACGACGACTTAGGTGCGTATCTATCCTATCGAATCACAGGGGACTTGCCACAGGATTCGATTCAACTGGCAGCGATTCTAAGGCATGACGCAACAGCTTCTCTCGTAGATCTGTACGAGACATTTCTGCTCATTTCTCGTCACATGCTTAGTCTTCCCGACGAAGAAAGTCTGCATGGTGAAATATCTCAAGCGCTGTCCCTTCTAAGCCCTATCGGCGACAATCGCATAACCAAGCTGCTCTATTGGTTCAACGGCGTAACTGACCTTAGTTCCCTTCGGCCCATTGATGGAGCCGCATCAGATGCATTTTGGTCGGGGCGCTACGACGATGCGATACGCGCATCTGACGTCACTCTGAGCCAAGACCCTCTCGATCTCTCCTGCATGATCATCAAAGCCAGAAGCTTGGCGTACTTACAGCGTGAGACTGAGCGGTCAGAGACACTGCAAGACAAGATGGTTAGTCTCTTGGCTTCTGTTTTCGGCCGAACTGATAATCTTGCGCGATCAATCCTTGAGCTTGCCAAGCTATCTAAGAACTATAGCGCATTGCCGATAATGCCTGCGGTGATGGCATCGGCGCTACTGAGCACGTCTACACCCGCAGCTCAATCAGTCCATGCCTTGCGCTTGACGCAGTTCGCCTGTTCTTCAATCCATGATCCTTCTGACATCATTGCCCTGAAGACTGAAAGGCGGGCCGCGTACTTTGCATTGTGTGAAGCAAAGTATGGAAGGTCTCTCGCAGTACTAAGCGCTGGCGTTGCCGCTGGGCTTCATGTTGATCAACAAACTGCGAATGCGCTTTCGCGGGAACAACTCGCCGAGGGCTCGCTTCAAGCCCATTTGGAACAGAAGAATTTTGGGCTGGCATACGCTATTGCGCAAGAACTGCTCCTGGACAGCAATCTCATTGTACGTTTCGCAGGTGCGCGCTACAGCGTCGAATGCCTGTTGGGGATGGGGAAACTTGAGGCTGCCATTGAGCAAATCGCTCATTGGTGTGCTTTGCGTGACTCCTTGCGACTTGTGTTTCCGATCAGGCGCATCATGGATGGCAGAAAGCTGAAGTCGATGCGCCCCTTCCTAAAGCTCATTTCAACTCCAATCCTCTTTGATCTACAAAATAGACTTCACGAGACTCAAGATTCTAAGAACAATCTGCGATGGTCTTGTGATGAATTTCTTGCGAAAAATGGATTAGAACACCCATCAGACATAGCTCGAAGGATCAACGAATATGATCGCGAGCAGGTGTTGTACTTTCTCAAGAAAATCTGTGTGCAACCTGTACTTGAGGCATGTCGTGGGTTGCCAACATCACGGGCTATCGACGAAGAGCGTATCAACGTGTGCTCCCTCCTCGTTAGCCTGGATCCAGACAATGCCGAGATCTATCGCGGAGAAATCAAAAGCCTAGCTACTAAGCTAAAAATTGAGGAAGGCGTCCAGATCGTTGATCGAAGCCGCGTTTTTGTTGACGACGACGCCATCTCGCGCTGGGCTGAGCGGGAACTCCGGGAAATATTTGATCGTTACAAAGAATTCCTACAAACGGGTCCGCAGAGTTCTAGAAGAGACTTTGAGTTGGCTGTTCGCGATGCGCTGACAACGCGCAAACCAATGCCTGCGCAGTATCTTGAGTTGCCTCATGAAGACAATGATGCACTCTTGATAGAAATGCTCGAGGCTTTGTGGAAAGAATTTCTTAACAATTCTGAGCATGGCCTTGATTGCTTTTTGAGCATGCGGATTCGACATGGGACCCTGTCCGGAACATTGCGAGGCCCACTGGATGATCGAAAGTTAATCACCACGCGCGATGAAGTCACAGGGACTTACAAACGCAATGATTTTTGGATATCACGTCTTCATGTCGCCACGCCTGAGCAGGAGAACACAGTCGACAAGGCACTCGCTTGGCTTTCAGAGAAATATGACCTGCTGATAGAGGAACAAATCAAGCCTGTTCTACACATTCGAAGCGAGCAACATCCGCAGGGTGTTTTTGGCCGCTCATTTAATCCCTTCCTCGTTCACGCGATCCGGAACGACGCCCAGGAAACTTCAACCTTTGAAGACTTCCTTTCGCTGTGCTTTACCATGTTCAGGCAACAACTGAGTACTGACTTGGAATCAGCCAGGGTGGCAATAGATGGAATCTTCCGAACTGAAGCTGAGCGTATTTTCCAGGAAGTATATAGCCGACTCGGTGAAGCGCTGGATGAATGGCAATATACTGAACTCAAGAATTGTTTGGTTACCGCCAACACGGGAGCCCAGCATGCAATGTTACGTGTTGCTGACTGGTTGCACCTTGACGAGTCTTCTGATGTGACCGCTAGTTTCACAATCGAGCAAATAATCGACATCGCCGTCGAATCCGCGCTTCGGACGCTGCGAGGCTTTTCTCCGAAAATTGAGAGAATACTTGAAGCAGATCGCCGAATGGGAGGCACAGTCCTCAACGAAGTGACTGATATTATTTTCATTGCATTAGATAATATCTACAGACATTCCAAGGTGTTGGGACAGCCTGCAGTACAGATTCGTGTCAAGGATGATCGCGCATCGGATCTCCTTTCCATCGATATCGAGAGCGAGATTGCAGGCGACGCCTATTCTCCCAGCGCAGAAAAAGCCCTGGACGACATCCGCGTGCTTATCGGTGGGGACGGTTACCGCACTCGTGTGTCAGTGGAAGGAAAGTCCGGCTTGGTAAAGCTTAAGCGCATTGTGAGCCAGTACAAGGCTCATGCATTGAATTTTGGATTCAAGAACAAAGACTGCTTCTTCCTGCATGTTGGCATGTCGCTCTTCCACATCGAGATGCAGGGGCGGGGAGAATTGATCCTGGGGGTGGAGATGGAACAATGAACGTTCTCATCATCGAAGATGATCAGTTCAAATTTAAACAACTCTCCTCTTTTGTTAAAGAGGCATTTCCATTGTGTACGATCTTGAGCGCACGTTCTGTTCATAGCGGGAAGATTGAAATACGCGCTCGTTCGTTTGACATTGTGCTGCTCGACATGTCGCTACCTTCATATGACATCGGAGGGGAGGAACCAGGAGGTCGACCGCAGGCTTTTGGCGGCAGAGAATTGCTAGGATATATGGATTTTTTAGAACTCGCGACGCCAGTGATTGTTGTCACTCAATTCGAGAGATTTGACACCGGCGATGACGAAATTGAGATTGAGACTCTTGGAGAAACACTAAAAGAATCTTATCCAGGAAATTTTCGCGGCATAATCTACTACAATGCCGCATCGGAGCAATGGAAGCACATGCTCATAGATGCAATGATCTCAGTTGGTGGGTGACTAATGGGACTCAGCGTCCTCGTCGTCGACGACGAGCAGATGAAACTCGAGCGATTCGTCAAAATTCTCGTGGCGGCTGGCGTGCAACGGGACAATATTACGATTGCTCAGAACTCTTACGATGCCCGGGATAAGTTGCGGCGCAACCAGTATAGCTTGATGATCCTTGATTTGGCTCTGCCTAACCGGCCTGAAGAGCGTCCTTCAGATACTGGCGGATTGGACCTTATCGATGAGATCCATGAGCGTGACGGTTTTTACAGGCCGATGCATATTGTTGTCGTCACAGCCCGCGAAGACCTTTCCCGTCTTCATGAGGCACGACTGGCAAACCGACTAATTAATTTGCTGTACTTTGACCACTCCTCCGAGCGTTGGCAGAATCAATTAAAGATGCTGATCTCGGATCTCTTTCGCATCAAGCAATCGCGGTCTCCAGTTCGTTACAACAAAGACGTTTGCGTGTTGACTGCACTTCGAGAGCCAGAGTTGAGAGCGGTTCGCGATCTGCCCTGGGGGTTTGATTCGGCTCGGTTGTTAGATCATTCTTCGTTCTACTACGAAGGCAGTTTTGCTATGGGAGGTCAGAATTTTTCGGTGGTGGCCTCTGCTGCGCCGAGAATGGGGCTCGTTGCAACTACATTGCATGCGATGAAGTACATTGAAGCTTTCCGGCCTCGTGTGTTGGTAATGACCGGCATCTGCGCAGGGTTGGCCAGTCGATCTAATGTTGGTGATGTCATTCTTGCTACTCCCGTCTGGGAGTGGCAAAGCGGCAAGAGAGTGAAAGGCAAGGGAAAGACAGACATCGGCTTCCTTAGCGATCCTCATCATCTTGATGTGGAACCCTTAGTTGTTTCTCGATTTGAACAACTCATAGATAATGCGAGCGTTTGGAGTCAGATTGCCTCAGGCTGGCGTGGTCCCAAGCCACCAACTTCTCTGAAGGGGATTGTGGGGCCAGTTGCGTCTGGCTCTGTGGTGCTCGCAGACGGAACGACTGTCCTCGAAATACAGGAGCATCAACATCGGAAGATCGCCGGAATTGAGATGGAAATTTATGGCCTCTACGCCGCCGCGAGAGAAGTATCTGAGCCGCGCCCCCTAATGTTTGCGATGAAGTCAGTTAGCGATTTGGCTGACTCGAAAAAGAGCGATGATTTTCAATCTTATGCTGCGTACTCCAGTGCTCAGGCCTTAAGATGTTTCTTGGAGACCAATATTGCCGAGTTCATTGACTCACTTGGCTCTGAAGACTGAAAGGCTTGTGGCTGCTGGTTCGTTGTTCCGTCAGGACTTGTTCCTTTCTTGGGGTTCAAACGTCAGCACATCCGTCTCGGCTCAGCAGCGTACTCCTAGCCTAACCAAGCAGTACTCGAACTGCCCCCTTTCACAAGAGATCGTGAAGCCGTTCAACCCCCTGGCTCCCGCGAAGGTGGCGGTGGCGCTCCTGGGGCTGGTTCTCTACGTAGGGCTCGACACTCCAGAATTTGTTGTCGGTTGGATGGAGTTGATGGACGTGGCTGTCGCATCATCGTGGAGTGCTGCGGCCCCAACTCCGGCACGTGCATCGGCCGTTCCTCTCAGAACCAGGGCGCTTGGTGGGTGGGGATTTCTCACTCAGGTTTGCAGCAGCCGCTTACGGGTACCAACCCGGATCTAAACGCTCCGGCCAGCGGTCCACGACCATTCCTGTCGTCACGCTTGGGGCAAGCGCTGTGTCGCCTTTGAACTCCTCAATGGGCGCAAACGTGCCGTCGCCACCCGAGACGAAACAGACGGGCAGTTCTTCTCGATTGGGCAGTTTCACCCGGTCATACACGGCGATGATCTCGCCGGGTTTGCCGCTAGGTGTCTTCCCAGGCACCACGTACACCTTGCCGAAGAAACGGGTACTCGGGGGCGCCTTGCGCATTTGATTCTCGTTGTTCACCACCCGGTTCGTTACGACGCCGACAACGGGCCCAGGGCGGTAGGCGTGGACGCCCTTATTCGGCCCTCTGTCATCCAGTTTGAGGCTGAATGTCTCCCCCATGCGCCAGCCGAGTTCCTTCTCCATGGCTTCCTGTGCTCCCGGCGGGCACTCGAAAGGCTCCGGCCTGAGTTGAGCCCCCGTACATCCAGCAGCCATCGCCGCTGTCAGCGTCACGGCTCGACACCACGCTGGGAATGTCGGGTCTGTCGCGGCGGGGGCCGACGACTGGCCGCGTACGTTGCGTGTTGGCTTGAGTGCATCCGGCGGCTTGCTCTTCACTGTGGATCCTTCCTTCTGGGGGGTGGCAGGAGCGGCGAGGAGGGGGGCTGCCGCTTGTGGAGGTGCAGGCGCGGATACAGCAGGGACGTTCACGGGAGGCTGCACTGGGAGCGGTGGGGGCA